>JAAYTS010000124.1 GCA_012517995.1 Clostridium sp. | reverse complement strand
TCATATCTGAAGCCTCTGCGCTCATGGCCGCGATCCAAGGCCCAAGTTTTCTGCCGCCGATGAAATAATTATCGGAGCTTTCATTTGCTGTCTTCATATAGAATAGGCCTTGAAGGTAGTATATAAATAGTACAAGTTGAATTGAGAAAGTTCCACATGAGTAATACAATAAAAATATAAGGAATGGGGGAACTTCTCATGGCAAAACAACATGATCAACAATTCAAAGAAGAAGCCGTAAGGTATTACCTTGATCACAAGGAACTTGGGCTTCGTGGGTGCGCAGAGAATCTTGGTGTAGGCTATAGCACCATTGGTAAATGGATTAGGGATTATAATACCAACGATGGAACAATCCCAACCCGTGGTTCTGGCAATTATGCTTCTGACATAGAAAAAGAGAATGCCAGACTGCGGAGGGAATTACGCGACGCAAAGGATGCACTTGATGTATTAAAAAAAGCCATCAGCATTCTGGGAAAATGACAGAAGCGATTTATCTTGAAGTCTATCGCAAATGTGAAGCTTCAAGAGGGAAACACCGCGTTTCTGTCAGCGGAATGCTGCGCCATTTAGGTGTTTCCAGATCCGGTTATAACGCTTGGCTAAAACGCAAACCATCGAAGCAGCAGCTACGGAAAGAGTCTGTACAGGATAAAATTCGTGAAATCCATGCAAAATCTCATGATATTTATGGAGCGCCTAAGATTACAAAGGAACTTCATAAACTAGGAGAAGCCATCTCAGAAAGAACTGTGGGCAAGTATATGAAGGAAATTGGCTTAAAAGCAAGATACATCAAGCCTTATACAGTTACAACATGTAACTCTGACTTTAGCAGTTCTCTTGAGAACATCTTACAGCAGCAGTTCAATCCGGAGTCCCCCAATGCAGTCTGGTGTACGGATATTACATATATCTGGACTGTAGATGGCTTTGTATATCTGACCAGTATCATGGACTTATATTCACGAAAAATTATAGCCTGGACACTTTCCAAAACATTAGAGGTATCATGTGTTTTAGATACCATAAATAAAGCAAAGGCTACTAGGAAGTTAACTAACCCACTGGTTATTCACAGCGACCGTGGGAGCCAGTATGTATCCAAGGAATACCGCAAGGCAACGTTAAAAATGACACTCAGTTACTCAAAGAAGGGGTGTCCCTGGGACAATGCCTGTATAGAGTCCTTTCATTCGCTGATTAAACGTGAATGGCTAAATCAATATAAAATCAAAGATTATGATCATGCCAAAAAGCTGGTGTTTGAATATATTGAGGCCTTTTACAATACTGTACGAACTCATAGTCACTGTGGCTATAAGTCGCCCAACCAGTATGAAACACAATACTTGCAGAAGGCAGCAAAACTTGTTGGGTAAAATAGGATAAATGCAAAAGCGGCAATTATCTGTACCAATTTATGATACATAGAGATATTGAGGAATAACTTGCTCATTTTAATTTGTACTTTTTCTTGACATAGTACCAAATTGATGATTATAATAGGATTGGTGAAAAAAATACTGTTTTACAAATTATTAAAAAGTTGGATAGTGCTAATATTAAATATTGCACAAAAGAATATAGTGGGATAGTCAGTACAAAAGTAATATGTTCGGAAGATCTAAAATATGTGTGTAGCTTATAGAAAAATTATTTTGTAATATTTTATTATTTAGTAATCTAAACGAATTAATTAAAGCACCGTACTCAAACTTGCAAAAATATATTTAAATGCTCAGAATACATAGTGAAATTTTCATATAAATACATGACACCCGGGAGTAAATCTTTTATGGAAAGAATATCAAGATACTATGAATATATCTCAATGTTTCCGAAGCTTTTTTTGCAAAATGATTCATTGAAGATAATAACAGATCGCAAAGAGATTGAAGAATATGCTTTAGCTAATCACACCGATATGGGGATTTTATTCGAGAACAATACTTTTGCTGTTGTTGTTGATTTGGTGGAAAATGAGCTTGGTACAAGATATGCAAGCTGCAGAATCATAAACAAAAACGGATATAACGGTGTCGTGGTAATTCCTGTTTATGAAGATAAAATTGTTATGCTTGAGCAATTCAGGCATGGAACGAGGCAACTTGAACTGGAACTGCCGAGGGGGTTTTCAGAGAAAGGTATTTCTCCCGAAGATAACGCAAAGAAAGAAATATATGAAGAACTGGGCGGAGAAGTAAGCAGCATTGATTACTGCGGCAGTATAATAAGTGATACCGGATTGACAGGCGGCGAAGTACATGTATATATATGTAATATCGCAGGTATTGGAAACATGCAAAAAGAGGAAGGTATTATAGGGTATAGGTTACTTTCTCTTGCGGAGATAGATGAACTGATTTATAAAGGTGTTATCAGAGATTCATTCACTATAAGTGCTATTTGCAAGCTGAAAATTTTCAAAAGCAGATGAGGAAAAGATGTTTTTAGATTTATTTGATACAGTAAGAACTTCACTTGCAGTAAATGACTTGGAAACGTGTGGAAAGAGTTCAGTTGAGGCTGAAACTGCATTGTTTTACTTAATGGTATTGGGCTATCATCCGAATCTGACTCAAACTCAGATTATGGACTCCAACACAATAATAAAAATAATGCAGAGCGATTATAAAGAGTCATTTCTAAAGCTTATAAGGAAAGGCTATATTCGTATAAGTCTGTACCATGGCACGAAAAGCATTCAGGAACATTTTCTGAATGCTATGAGGATGGGTATAGACGGAAATGAAGATTTTTACGAATTTTCAACTATACCATTTATGTCCGAATATGATGAGAAAAGACGGAAGTTATTTCAGACAAGGATCATTGATGCATGTATCAACGGATATCATGATTTTAGTTGTGATGGTATAAGACCTGAGCATTCTGAATATGTTGGAGAATTGGTGCAAAGCATTATAGATATTAATACGGAAGCTAAAGCCAGTTATATGAACTGCAGGTTTCCAACACTCGATCTGGGTAATGCTGTAAGAGATTCAATAGTAAGCCTTGCCCAATCCGAACCGGAAGATTTGGCATTAAAAGAGCTGTCGAACGAAATGCTGAGATATAATTTCAGCAATAAGCGTTCGGCATGCTATAATTTTCTTCTTAATAGCAAGCACTATCCTAAAGATACAATTAATAAGATGAAAACCATAGTGGATTGCTGCTATAACATGGTAGTCGCATCAAGTGTCAATGACAATGAAGGGAGCAAATTATCTGTTCCTGCTGATTATACAGGCTTGATTCAATATTTGAATATAGATGAAAAAACAAATATAAACGAAAACGCTGTTTCAGACAGTAATGAATCTGAGTTTATTACATGGGAAAACATTGAAACGATCCTGCAGGAAATTGAAAACATTGAAAGAAAGAAAAACTGTACACGAGAAGAGGCATTGCGGCTGTATAAGGTTCAACAGTCAAAATTGCCAGTTAAAATTATAGGAAAGTACATAGGCATCAGTGCTTTAACGTTACCCCTTCAATTTATACCCATAATTAACTCAATCCCGGATCTGATTATGGGGGCCATTACTGATGCAGTTACTGAAAAAATGAAAAAGCCATCGGTATCCGACATGATATCTGTTATTAAGGATTCAAAGCAGAAGAGTATAGTGGCAGATAATGCGCTTAAGTATCTATCAGTTAATTTTTAAAGGACAAGTTTCTTAGGAATGCTGAGATTCTTTAAGTTGACTTCACTGCATTAAACACTTAAAATTAAGGTGCGTTACATCATTCTACAAATTTCGGGGTATG
>JAAYTS010000123.1 GCA_012517995.1 Clostridium sp. | reverse complement strand
TTATTAAGCATGTCAACAGCAACTAGATAGCAAGTGTACGGCATAAACCCCTGGGTATACTGACCAGGTTTTCTATAAATAACATCTCCTTCTTTAAGTTCATAATGTTTGTCATCAATTATCATAGAAGCGCCGTCACTATATAAAATAAACTCAAATTCATAATCATATACATATCGTTCTTTTAACGCATACCCCTTTGGCATCTGCTCAACCCGCGAGAATAAAGCTGCTGTAAGTACCTTAGGTGAAATCTCCTCATTTTTAACCTTTACTCTTTTAAGCTGAATACCCATATATTTATCCCTCCAAATACAATAAAAGCTTTGGGTGCATAAAGCACCCTCACTTTTAAAATCTGTTGTTACATCTTTTCTGGGGCATTTATACTAAGCAGTTCTAAAACATTTTTTATAACAATCTTTGTGCTTTCAACCAGTATTAATCTTGCCTTCATTATTTCTCCTTCTTCACCTCTTACCCTGCAAGCATTATAAAAGCTGTGAAATGCTGCTGCAACATCTAAAACATAACGGGTAAGTCTGCTTGGCTCTAGCGTCTCCGCAGTTAATCTTATTTCTTCCGGGTACTGGGCAAGCCTTCTTAAAAGTTCAATTTCTTCTTCTTTATCCAGTAAACAAACATTTGCAATATCAACATTAGGAACTTTTATTCCATCACTTTCTAAAAGTTTGAGCATACTGCATATTCTTGCATGAGCATATTGAACATAGAAAACAGGATTTTCATTTGATTTTTTAACTGCCAAATCCAAATCAAAATCCAAGTGATTTCCTGATGCCTTGGTGTTAAAGAAAAATCTTGCCGCGTCTCTTCCCACTTCCTCTAAAAGATCCGTCAAGGATATTGCCTTACCTGTCCTTTTTGACATTCTGGCTATTTCACCATTTCTATAAAGGCGTACCAATTGAAATATTACAAAATCAAGCTTGTCCGGATTAATTCCAAGAGCCTCTACTCCGCATTTCATCCTAAAAACATGTCCATGGTGGTCAGCACCTAAAAGATTTATCACCCTGTCAAATTTTCTTTTTAAAAACTTATTTCTGTGATAGGCAATATCAGCAAGAAAATATGTAGGAACCCCGTTATTTCTTACTATAACATCGTCCTTTTCAGCTCCAAACAAAGTAGCCTTAAACCAAAGTGCTCCTTGTTCTTCCTTGGTATAACCCTTTTCTTTTAAGTATTCAAGGGTTTCTTCTATTTCACCGCTGTCATATAAAGACTGCTCTGAAAACCAAACATCAAATTTGACTCCGTACTCTTCTAAAGCTTTTCTAATTCTTTCAATATTTTTAGGAAGAGCATACTCCACAAGGACTTTTCTTCTTTCACTGCTGTCAACATCAATAAGCTTGTCCCCATGCTCTTCTATATAGTTTTTCATGTGCTCTATTATATCTTCTCCATGATATCCGTCTTCAGGAAACTCAACAGCATCTTCCCCTTTTATAAGTTGAAGATATCTTGCTTCAAGGGATGCACCAAATTTTTCTATTTGATTTCCTGCATCATTCACATAAAACTCCCTTGTAACATCATAGCCTGCCCTTTCAAGAACACTGGCTATACAGTCTCCTAAAGCTCCTCCACGAGCATTTCCCATGTGGAGCGGCCCTGTGGGATTTGCACTAACGAACTCAACCATAACCTTTTGGCCGCCCCCTACATCTATCCTTCCATATTCTTCTCTTAAACGCTGTATATCCCTTAGGGAATCATATAACCAATCATTGTTTAAATAAAAATTTATAAACCCTGGTCCTGCAATTTCAACTTTTTCAATGTATGTACTTTTGAAATCCATATTATTAACAATGATTTCTGCAATTTGCCTTGGTGCCTTTTTGGCAATTCTAGCTGTTTGCATCGCAATATTTGTAGAAAAATCTCCATGTGACTTTTCTTTTGGAGCTTCTACAGTTATCTCCTCTATTTTAAGCTCTGGAAGTTCCTCCTTTTCCACAGCCTTTGAAATAGAGTTTTTCACCACTTTATTAATTTGTTGCCTTATGTTCTCCACTATATTCGCCATCAAACTGCCCTACCTCTCTTATAAACATATGAAAATCATTTTGTCCGGATTTATTATCATCTATATCCAATTGATAGTCAACCCTTACTTCTCCACCTTTATCGTCAATATCAACCCGTACAATATTTGTGGTTATTCCCACTGTAAAAGTACCGTACTTAGTGTCATAATATGACATATGCTTTTGTCCCTGCTCAAATATAAATTGGGTATTCACTGAGCCAAATCTCATTAAAGTAACTACTCCATCTTCTCCAATTTTCAAAGTTGTTGTAGTTCCTTCCATTCCTGTAACTTTGCTTTCCTTGTAGGTAACATAATAAGTGTTGCCTTTTTTATAGTATTTGCCTTCTGTAACCAATTCAAGTGTATTTACAACTTTATTTCCTGAAGTTTGAATCCCTTTTACAGAAATAATAACATTTTTATTCATAATGTATCTCCTCCATTTTAAAAAGGTGCACGCCCTCTTAGTTTAATACTGTCCTGCATGCCTATCCATTGCTTTCTTCATTGTTTGCTGCATAGTAATGCTTTTTAGTATCTTTCAATATCCACTCTTTCAGCAGAATGTATCTTTCCGTTCAAAATGGAATTGCCTAGAGATTCAAACTTTTTTACACTATCACTTGTATAATACCTGTATACTGGCAAAATAGTATTGTCTCTCTGTATTCTCTTTACATCTATAACCTCCTTTACCACCTTGGCAACTTCCAAGGCTGAATTTACAAGTTTAACACCATCCCCCATAACTTTTGAAATGATATTTTTCAAAAGAGGATAGTGGGTACATCCTAAAACCAGTGTATCAATATCTTTTTCCTTTAAAGGTTCCAAATACTCCTGGGCTATTCTGTATGCAATGTCATTATCCCACCAGCCTTCTTCCGCCAGCGGGACAAACAGCGGACACGCCTTTGAGTAAACTTCAACATCTGAATCAAGGCGTTTTATGGCCTTTTCATATACACCACTTTCAATTGTTGCAATGGTGCCTATTACTCCAACTTTCTTGGTTTTTGTCTCATTTACAGCTGCCACAGCCCCTGGCTGGACAACCTCTACAACTGGTATGTCAAAATTATCCTTTACCAATTCAAGACTGCATGCACTAGCGGTATTACAAGCAATTACAATCATCTTTATATCCTGGTTCAGAAGAAAGCGTATGTCTTGAAATGTGTACCTTATAACAGTTTCTTCTGATTTAGTCCCATATGGTGCTCTTCCGCTGTCTCCAAAATAAACTATACTCTCTAAAGGAAGTAAATTATTTATTTCATTTAAAACTGTTAACCCGCCTAATCCTGAATCAAAAACACCTACTGGTCTATTATCCATGTATATTCCCCCAAAATAAAGTCTCAGTACATCCAGCTCTTTTGATATTTAAATCTTTTTATGCATCTACCTGCCTAACATTATCTTCAAATCTTTCTATTGCCAAATCAATAAGCTTTTCAATAAGCTCTCCATAAGATATTCCTGCTTCTTCCCAAAGAACAGGATACATGCTTATATCTGTAAAACCTGGCATTGTATTTATTTCATTTAAATAGATATCCATAGTTTCCCTGTGAACAAAAAAGTCCACTCTTGAAAGTCCACTGCAATCTAGTGCTTTAAATGCCCTGACAGCATACTTCCTTATTTTTTCCATAACATCCTTTGGAAGGTCTGCAGGTATTAGTATTTTAGATTTATTATCTATGTACTTTGCCTTATAATCATAAAAATCATTGCTAGGCACTATTTCACCCACAGTTGATGCCATAGGCTCATCATTTCCTAGTACTGCACACTCAACTTCCCTTCCATTTATAAACTCTTCCACCATTACTTTTCTGTCATACTTTGCTGCATAATCTAATGCTTTTAAAAGCTCATCCCTATCCCCTGCCTTTGAAACTCCCACTGATGACCCTGCATTAGAGGGTTTTACAAAAACAGGGTAGCTAAATTTTTCTTCCACCTTTTGTACAATATCTAAAGACTCTTTGGCAATTTCTTTCCTTGTAAAGTACAGATAATCTGCCTGGGGTATCCCGGCCTTTTCAAATATTATTTTTGCATAAACTTTATCCATTCCAACAGCAGAACTTAAAACTCCACATCCTACATAAGGTATTCCCATAAGTTCAAGAAATCCCTGTATAGTACCGTCTTCCCCATTGCATCCATGAAGAACT
>JAAYTS010000122.1 GCA_012517995.1 Clostridium sp. | reverse complement strand
TTTCTATCATCAGAAAGCCACTTTGTGCATTTGTACTTCTCAAAATATTCAGCACCTTTTAGCATTGCTTCTTTGAACTTATCCCCCATTATAAACTTATGAAACTTATGATGAATTATCTTAAGATCTGGATAATACCATAGTGATACTGCATCATTTTCTATCAATGTTTCTCTTTTTAATGTTTCCGTATCCATTACTTTGCACCTCACTTTTCTAAAGTTTCAGTGTGTATATCGGTATTATTCCAAAAAGCCTATAGCATATTTTACTTTATTTTAAAACACAATTTAAAATAAAGAATATGTATTACTCCTCTTCTTCTTCGACTCTTTCAATATTAGCACCTAATGCTTTAAGCTTTTCATGGATTTTTACATATCCTCTCTCTATATGTTCAATATCAGTAACCTCAGTAGTTCCTTCTGCTATCATGCCTGCAAGAATTAGAGCCGCCCCTGCTCTTAAATCTGTTGCTTTTACTTTTGCACCTGTCAAAGGACTTCCTTCTATAATTGCACTCCTGCCTTCAATTTTAACATTAGCTCCCATTCTCTTAAGCTCTGCTAAGTGCATAAATCTATTTTCAAAAATAGTTTCAATAATCATGCTTGTGCCACTAGCCTTGGTCATTAAAGATGTCATTTGTGCCTGCATATCTGTTGGAAAACCTGGATATGGGTGTGTTTTTATGTCTATAGGATTTACAGCACCATTTGCCTTAACATGAATGCTTGACAGTTCTTCTGAAATTTCAACGCCAGCTTCCCTGAGTTTTGCAGTTATAGGCTTTACATGGTCAGGTACAATGTTTTCAATTAATACATCGCCACCTGTAATTGCCGCAGCTGTCATAAATGTGCCTGCTTCAATTCTGTCAGGTATTGCTGTATGAGTTGTTCCGCCTAGTGACTTTACGCCATTTATTTTTATTGTGTCAGTTCCCGCTCCTTTTATATCTGCTCCTATAGATGTAAGATATGTGGCAAGATCAACTATTTCTGGCTCAATAGCTGCATTTTCAATAATGGTTTGTCCCTCTGCTAAAACAGCTGCCATCATAATATTTTCAGTGGCTCCTACACTAGGAAAGTCTAGATATATCTTGCTTCCTCTAAGCTTCCCATTTACTTTTGCCTCAATAAATCCATGTTCCTGATTGATTTCAGCACCCATTGCCGCAAAACCCTTAAGATGCAGATCCACAGGCCTTGTTCCTATGGCGCATCCTCCTGGAAGAGATATTTTTGCCACTCCTGTCCTTGCAAGTAAAGGCCCCATAACCAAAATTGATGCCCTCATTTTATTTACTAATTCATATGGCGCAGTTGTATTTGTTATATCGCTGCATTTTATACGAAGTTTACTTTCATTGTCGAAAAATTCAACTTCTACACCAAAACACTCTAACAAATCTGCCATAACTTTTACGTCTGTCAGATAAGGTATTTCCTCTAATATACTTTCCTTATCCCCCAAAATTGATGCTGCTATAATGGGTAGTACAGAATTTTTTGCGCTGCTTATCCGTACAACCCCTTTTAAAGGATTTCCTTCAGATACTATTAATTTTGGCACATCAATTCTTCCTTTCGTATTTTATTGTATTTTTTCTTTAGTAAACATTTCTTCATTTTCACAGCTTAATCACCTACAACTTATTATTTTTTATAAAAGTTGCCATTTTGTAATTAAACTGTAGCCAATTGATTGCACTATTTTAAAGTATTTTAATAGATGCCATCAATGTTCTACCGTTATCACAGGTGATGCAAGCCATATATAAGTTTTGTCCTCATAAGAGTTATATCTTATTGCAAAATTTAAATTAATTTTTTTGCCATCTACATTTATCGAGTCACTAATAGCTGGAGAATAGGCGGAAACACTTATTAAATTTCTGTCTGCAATACCATTTACTTTACTTGCACTAGAGTCTTTAAATATGTTTTTACTTATAGTGTTAAGAGTCTTGTGGTCTAACTTTCCATCAAAATATCCCGTTATGCAAGTACTTTGTACAGGTTCTAAACTGTATTTTCTAAAACTATTTTCAATATTCTCTGCCATCTTCTCTAGTTCACAATTTTTAAAATCAGTGGATACACTTACCGAAACATAAGTTTCTTTAGAACTAGAATTTTTTCCACTAGTTTGTGCAGTAATATTTATTTTGTTTCCATCACTAGTTACTCCAATTATTTCCATCTTATCAACAGAGTCATTGTTTATATAATTTTTGGAGTATAAATCATTTTTTATAATCCCAAAATCAGCTTCAAAATCATCTGTCATTTTTTCTAAACTGTTAAAGTCTCCAAACCACTTTCCCCCGCGGCTCCATATATAAATCTCACTATTTAAATGCTCTGCCCCTGATGCATTAAAAGCTTCTTTTAAGATTGAAAAAGTAGAACCTTCTATATGATAAAACTTAACATATACAATTGTAAATAGTATTGTCATTATTAAAATTAAAAAATATAAATTTTTTGCACTAAACTTTTTCACGTATATCCCCCTTTTTCCCATTCAAGCAAATTGTCATAGTTAAATTATTGCCCTTTATTTATTGGGATATACGTCCAATATTTTTTGCATCAATATGTAGAAAGTGCCCTGCTTATCATAATAGCACAATTGCCTCTTGTTATGAAGCTTTCTTCATCAAAATTATCATATATTTCATCAGTAACTTTAAGTATTCCAGAATCAAACATTTTTTTCACTGAATCACTATACCATCTGTCTTTTTTTAACTTAGAATACATTCCATTTTTTGATGTTTTAAAATTAAATGCTCTTGATATTATGGAACTAACCTCTGCCAAAGTTATGGGTCTGTCAGGTCTTATAGTATTGTCATTATAACCGGATATAAAATTATTTTCTGCTGCAATTAATATAATATCCTTTGCCCAGTGGTTACTTATATCGGAAAACACGTATGTATTTTCTGACATTTTTTTTGGTTTTAGAGAGTTAACCAAAAGAACCATAAACTCAGCTCTAGTTATAAAACTATCTGGCGCAAATGTTCCATCACTTCTGCCATTTACAATTCCTGCATCATATAAATGCATAATGTATTCTTCTGCTTCAATACCTTTTATATCGCTAAAGGGCAGCCAATTTCTATTATCAACATTTATTAATCTAACCTTTATAGGTGGTATTGCATTTATTAAATTGTACTGTAAATAGGCTTTTTGAGACATATTCTCCCCTGTTTCATATCCTATGTGTAAGGTTTTTCCATTGACCAGGTAATAGTAGATAATTTTTATTCCTTCAGAAGTATTTTCATCTCTTTTGCTAATTTCAATTAAAATTTGAGACTCATCTACTTTCTCTATATTGTACATAACCCCACTATTATGCACAGCTCCACCAACATTTACAATTGGTAAACTGGCAAATATTAAACATATTATGTATGCTTTCACCTTGTTTATATTCATTATTATGTCCCCCAACTCCTTCTTTTTTACTTATGTAATTTTTTCTTACTAATTTGCATTAATAAAGTTCTCCTGTGTATACCAAAAGTTTTTCTAAAAGCCACATAATTTCTCCTCTTGTTATTTCACTTCTGCCATCTGCAACCCTTCCATTTTCCCTTACTAAAACCATCCCGTTTTCCTTTATAAAATCTTGTCTTTCTCTCTTTTCTAAAACCTGATTGGTTTTTAATTCATAAACTTTTATCATCATTTCATACACTTCATCTACAGTAGAATTTCGTGTCAGATTTGAAATTTCTCTATTTTCTATAAGACCTACTTTTGCAGCTTCAAGCATAAAATTGTTACTATATTGATATTCTAAAATATCAAACATAATTTTTACGGTATCGCCTAAAGTAGCATATAAATCAGGTTTAAACAATCTGCCCTCAATACTTTTTAATTGATATACAGATGCCACATTATTTATGGCAGTTTCAAATCTATGATAATAAACATCATCAAAAAAGTCTTTTTCTAACTGGGCAATTGCTATATCTCCAGTTTTACTTGTTTCTATGGAAATTTTTCCTGCCTTTCTATCTCTGTCATAAGAAGCAGATGTATTTAGCCTTTGCCAAATGGATGTATTTTTATCATATACATAACCATATGTTTTTCCATTTACGTACCAGTCACTTTCACTGTATTCTACTGAAAGTTTTAGAGGTTTTAAAAGGTAGTCAAAAGTAGTTAACAGTCCTAAATCTCTTACGCCAACTTCTATCCTGGAAACTTCTTTTTTAAAGTTGATATTTTTCACATCTGTCCTAAAATTCTCTGGTACAGAAATTATAATTTCATAATCAACCCTGTTTTTGTTTCCCACCAAAGGATTGCTGCTTTCAGTTGTAATAACTCCAGGTCTTATTGTCAGGGAATTTTCCTTTGTTAGCACAACAAAATTTTTACCAAGTCTGGTAAAGCCCATAAAAACGCTATCAGACACAATGATTTTTATTTTTTTGTATTTGCCTGGTGGATTTGTCAGGTCAATTATATAGTCCAGGCTTTTATCCTTAATTACACTTTCTAAGAGCCTGTCTGCATTAACACCTGTTATTTTAATATTCCATACCCCGTCTATTATTTTTTCAGCTATTTCAACAAAATCACCTGTTATTACATCATCTATATCCTGATTGGAGTCATAATCATCTGAACTTGATTTTGTTCTTACAGTTATACTATAAGTAGGTTCAGACCTTAAATCCTTTTCTCTGTCATATGCATAAAGTCTGGCATAATATCTGTGGTTTGAAAGAAGCCCCTCTACAGTATACTCAGAAACTTCTCCCACATTATATTCCACTGCTTCTTTATAATCATAATATCTGGATATTTCAATTATGTATTCCAAGCCCTCCTGCATCATCCATTCGTAAGTTATACTATTTAAAGTAATGGCATCAAGGCTGTTTTTAATTCCAAATCCCACAGGGGTATCTGGTGGAATGTACTTTAATGTCCTAACTGAATATGAATCACTCCACAAAGACCTTTTTGTTTCACCTGATTCATTTACTGATTCTGCCTGTATCCAAAAATAGTACAGGGTATCTGGGGATAGTCCTTCCATCCTGTAGTATATGGAATCGTATAAATCTTCAGGGGTTACTTGAATCTCTTGCCCTGCTGCATTTATATCATCTTCTAACCCATATTTAATATAATAGTTATATGTAGGTACAAATTCCCAGCCTAGATCTATATACGTATCACTTGCAAGACTATAGTTAAAATTTGGCACCACAGGCTGTTCAGCCGGCGGAACTATCACAGGATTGGTGGTTATTATCAAGGGTTCTGAAGGTCCTGAAGAAAGTCCCTCACTTTTTCTTGTTGCCCTCACCCATATTACATAGGTTGTATTTGGCTGAAGACCAGTTACAACAATGTCGATATTGTGCTTCTTTTTGTCAGGGTTTAAGTTTGGATTTTCCATGTCATCATTAGGTTCTGTTGGAAAATCAGTTATTTTATCTGCTGGTATTGTGCTTAAAATATCGTAAGACATACCTTCCACAAATTCTATACACCCTACATCAATAGTAACTCCGGGGTCGTATGAAACTACCCTATAATAGTCGCCACCTTCATCTTCTCCATCTGAATCTTCTTCCTCTGGGTCTTC
>JAAYTS010000262.1 GCA_012517995.1 Clostridium sp. | reverse complement strand
CTTTTCAGAACATTCCGTAACGCTTCAACGCACAAATTACTTCATACGCTGGTTACTGACTAAGTGGCTGCCCTACCTTTACCACTACAGGACTTTCACCTGTTAGCATTTGCCAGCTTCGCTGGACGCACACATCAATACCACGCACTCAACGTGGGACGAGTTGATGGAATTAATGTCTGTAAGCTATTTTAGAAATCGTCTGTTCGAGGGAACATGTCAACCAATTTTTCGGTGATTTTTGAAAAGTCACCGTTCAAGGGAACATATCAGTATAATCAATTATTTATTAAGAATTACTTTCCTTTATTTCCATTTCCCAGATATAATAAAATCATTCACTTCACGCAGTATTCTTTTGGAGCTCTCAAATTGAAAAATGTCCATCGCTTCCTCATATGTCATTAAATAAGCACCCAGCAATTCTTCCTTTTGATAACTAATTTCTTGATTATCATATTCTGCTGCGAAATACATTACTCTTTTCATCACACCTTCTTTTTGCGGAATAGGATGTTCATCTATGGTTTTAAACCCGGGGATAATTTTAACTTTTAGTCCGGTTTCCTCATAGATTTCTCGGATAGCTGTTTGCTCTTCAGTTTCATTGTCCTCCATATGACCTTTAGGAAAACCGTAATAACCCTCTGGTGATTTAATAATTACATATAAAACCTTTCCATTTTTACGAGTAAATACTACTCCACCACATGAAATTTCATATTTCATTTAATCATTTCTCCTAACCTCAATTTTTTCAACGTTCTTCTAATACCCACGGATAGGAATCATACTTTTCACCGCATTCCGGGTAATTATAATTTAAACGAACATGGCTCACCATATAAAATTTATTTGTTCGCATCCCTGTCAAAGGCTTTGATGTATAATTCTTTTACGCTTGCTATCACTTGCGCCCAGGTTAAATCATCTGCATAACTGTTTTTCTGCTGATACCGCCTCCATAGGTAAGCAAGCACCTGTGACTGCTCTATCTCTCCCATGATATCATCTCCGGTTTCCATGAGGTGATTATAACTGCCTCTTTCTTCTGCTGTATTTTTAAAAGCTTCGGGTAACAAGTTCCAGTTAATATCCTGAGCCCTTAGTGTTGTTAGTATGTAGACATCATAATAATCACGCATTCTTGTGTTGGCGGTACTTCTTGATAATATGGTTTCGAGCTTTTCAGCCAGAACCGTTTCAATATTGTAGGCTAAGATGCTGATGCTTCTGTTTTCGAACAGCAGCTTAAAGGAATATTCCACTGCTCGCGGAGTGATCCTATCGCCCGTCGTAATATCTACTTTCATGACCTGTCTTGTTTTGTCAAGAATTGCTTCAATAGATACACGGATTCCCGGATATTCTGATTCGTCTCGAATATTTTCAAATCCTTTTAGAGTCATTTTTACTCCATCATCTACAGGACAAGTCAATATTGCTTTCATCACTTCCTCCAGCGCTGTCTCAGATAACGGAATTCCCCTTATGGTGGCATCCATATCCATTGTGGATCGGGTATCAATACCGACCATTGCAGCTATCAGCATGCCCCCTTTCAATATGAATTTATCACGGAAGGGGGACAGGGATATCCTCTCCAATAGCCGCTCAAGCATAAAGTTTCTTAAAATAATTTCAGCTTGCACGCTTTTTTCCTTTGATAGATTTCGTATCAGTGCCTTCAGTTGAGTTGATGTGTTCATAGCAGCACCTCTAAATAATTTCTTAAAACTTTCTCAACTCTTAAAATACCGGCATATTTCATCAATCTGTTCAGATCCTTATCCGGTCTGCGTATATACCTTTTAAGCGCATCCGATACTACTACAACATCCTGGTTTTTTCTATCCCGAAGTATATCGCAAATGGTGCGCTCCATATTATATACCCTGATGTCATTTCCGAAGGTAGTCTGCTTTGTACAAATTCCAAGATCAAGCAATTCTTTTTTAATGGTATACACAATTAGTCCATCCTGCTTTAGCCTGCTGGTATTGTATCCTGTTGGAACTGTCACACAATAAGCAACCGGATCTCTATCAGTTAAATCATGTAAAAATAAAGCAGTTTCATGGGAATACACCATTTTGCTTTTACGCAATTGGTGGATCAGCATTTTATCCTCCCATACATCCGGTGTAATATAGATACCGTGAGCAATACGTTCAAGCTTGCCCTGCCTGACAAATTCACTCAAGTACTCCCTATGAATATTATGATTAGTTGCCTGCTTGGAAGTGATTACGCCCTTGCTGCTTTTAATCAAAGCCTCCAGCTTTTCTGTTCCAGTCATCCTATCATCCTCTGTTGACAATTTTGCTTAAATTATAATCAATAAAAGCATAATTGTCAAGTTAATGTTGGAATCATTTGCCACAATGTCACAAATCATGAGGAATTTCAAGGATGAGAATCAAGTTTATATAACATCCAT
>JAAYTS010000121.1 GCA_012517995.1 Clostridium sp. | reverse complement strand
ACCTCCTGACTCAGGAACTAGAGCAGCTAAAGCTCCAGAAAAAAGGTCTTATGCAGTTACTTTTAACAGGTATAGTAAGAGTATAAAATCTTAAGGAGGGAAGTCATGGTTAGATCAAACTTATATAATGAAAAAAGTATCAGCCAAAAGCCAGCAATTGAAGTACTAAAAAAACTAGGATATACCTATATCCCTTCAAAAAAAGCAGAAGAAATGAGAGGTAATTTATATAATGTACTTCTCACAGACATACTAAAGAAAAAACTAATGGAACTTAATAAATACCAATACAAAGGGGAGAGTTACAAGTTTAGTGAAAAAAATATTGAGCAAGCTATAAAAGACTTAGATGAGCCTTTAACTGACGGACTGGTCCGTACAAATGAAAAAATATATGATACATTAATGCTAGGGAGAAGCTATGAAGAAAATCTTCCTGACGGCTCTAAAAAATCCTTTTCACTAAAGTACATTGATTGGGAAAATGAATGCAATAATGATTTTCATGTGGTAGAAGAATTTACAGTGGAAAGGGAAGACGGCAGAGGCAACATAAGACCTGATATAGTGCTATTTGTAAATGGTATACCTTTATGTGTAATTGAGTGTAAAAAATCTTCCATAGATGTAAGGCAAGGTATAGAACAAATGCTGCGAAATCAGGGAAAGAATTATGCACCCCATCTATTTAAATATAGCCAGATTTTAATGGCTACCAACAAAAATGAAACAAAATATGCAACATGTTATACTCAAAAAAGGTTTTGGTCAGTGTGGAAGGAAGAATATGAAGACTGGCTGCAGTCACAATTAAGTAAAACCGTGTTTGACAGACTGCCTACCAATCAAGATAAAAATATTATATCTTTATTTCATCCGAAAAGACTCACAGAAATTATTAAATATTTTATTTTGTACGATAAGAATGTTAAGAAAATAGCCAGATACCAGCAGTTTTTTGCAGTAAAGGAAATTGCTAAAACTATAGAAAAGAGGGACGATAAGGGAAACAGAAAATCAGGTGTAATATGGCATACCCAGGGTAGTGGCAAGTCTTTAACTATGGTTATGTTTTCAAAGTATGTTTTATCAGAACTTAGTGATTCTAGTCCAAAAGTTGTTGTAGTTACCGATAGGATAAACTTAGACAAACAGATTTACCAAACCTTTAGGCATACCAGACTAAAGGCAAATATGGCTGCATCAGGAAGTCACCTTGTTGAGCTTATTAATGACAATAAAGCTGACATAATTACCACTTTAGTACATAAGTTTGATAAAGCTTCAAAAATACAAAATCCAATTATGGCTAAAGATATATTTGTTTTGGTAGACGAATCCCATAGAACCCAATATGGGGAGCTTCATATTAAGATGAAACAGATATTTCCTAATGCTTGTTATTTGGGTTTTACCGGTACGCCCCTTATGAGAAAAGAAAAGAATACCATGATAAAATTTGGAGAGCTTATTCATACATACACTATAGCTGACGGGGTTAAAGATAAAGCTATTGTTCCCCTTTTATATGAGGGAAAAATGGTGGAGCAGAGTGTAAATAAAAAAGCTATTGATAAAAGACTTGAAATGATAACAAAGGATTTGAATGACAAACAAAAAGAAGAAGTTATGAGAAAATGGAGCAGGTTTGAAAGGATAGCTTCTTCTGACCAGAGAATTTCTTTTATAGCCTATGATATTAACAGGCATTTTGCAGAAAACTACAAAACCCAAGGCTCTCAGTTTAAAGCAATGCTTGCCACCAATAGTAAGCCGGAAGCTATAAGGTATTTAAAATATTTTGAAGAGGCAGGAGACTTAAATGCAGCTGTTGTAATATCCCCGCCAGATCAAAGAGAAGGATATGATGCCGTTGATGAAGAGTCAAAAAACATGGTAAAAAGATTTTGGGATGATATGATGGAGAAATACGGCAATGAAGAAAATTATGAAGAATACATTAAAGACGAATTTGTAAATGGGGATGAAATAGATTTACTTATTGTTGTTGATAAACTGCTGACCGGCTTTGATGCACCAAGGGCTACTGTTATGTATATAGACAAGCCTATGAGAGAACATACTTTATTACAGGCAATAGCAAGGGTAAACAGGCTTTATGAGGGAAAAGACTATGGAATTATAATTGATTACAGGGGATTATTAGAGAAACTGGATGAAGCTATGGAAATGTACTCCGGGGCAGGGCTTGAAAATTTTGACCCTAAAGATTTAAAAGGCGTTTTATATGATGTAATAAGCATAATAGGCTCTTTAAGACAATATTATACCGATTTAATAAATTTATTTATACCGGTAAAAAACAAAAATGATTTAGAAGAGTATCAAGTGTTATTAGAAGATGAAGAAATGAGAAAGAATTTTTATGAGGTGCTTAATAATTTTAGCAGACACTTAAAGTTAGCTTTAGAGTCTGAGAGAGTTTATAGTTCTTTAGGTCAGGAGGAAATAGATAAATATAAAAGAGATTTTAAATTTTATCAGGAATTAAGAAAAAGTGTAAGGATAATATATTCAGATACAATAGATCATAAGGAATATGAATCTAAAATGCAAAAGCTGATAGATAATTACATAGCTGCTGAAGATGTAATTAGAATAACCAATCCTGTAGACATTCTCGATAAAAAAGGATTTGAAAAAGAACTAAACAGATTAGGGTCGCCCAGGGCAAAGGCAGATGCTATAAGGACACGGATGACTAAAAGTATAAGTGCAAAATGGGATGAGAATCCGGCATATTATAAAAAATTTTCTGAAAGAATTGAAAAGACTTTAGAGGACTATAAAAATAAAAGAATTAGCGAAAGAGAATATTTTAACAGGATGAATGAAATAAAGAAAGATTATCAGGAAGGTTATACAGATATAGAATATCCTTCAAATATTAAAAATAAGCCAAATGCCCAGGCTTTTTACGGGGCAGCTCTTGGTGCATTTGAGGACGGCAATCCCACTTATGATATAGACAATGCAGCTAATAAGAAAACTGTTATTAGCAAGGAGAAAATCGGAGAGCTATCTGTACTCATTGAAGAAATAGTTGAAAAATATACCAAGGTAGATTGGCATGATAATACAGATGTACATAACAGAATAGAACAGGAAGTTGAAGATTTGTTATTTGATTTTGCTGAAGCTAACAATATTGATTTAGATTTTCAACTTATTGATAAAATTCTAAAAGATATAACCGCTATAGCTTTAAGGAGATATTAGAGGGTGGGATAATGACAAAACATACAATAACTTATGGAGATAAAAAAATTGATTTTGAGTTGGAAAGAAAAGATGTAAAAAATGTTAATTTAAACATCAGACCTGATATGAGCATTAAGGTATCAGCCAATTATGAAGTTCCATTAGAATATATTAAAAGTTTTGTTAGGGAAAATGGAGCATGGATATTAAAAAACACCGATTATTTTAAGAAATTTAAACCTGAAACAAAGTCATATAAAGAATATGTTAGTGGGGAATCCTTTAAATATCTTGGCAGGCAATATCGTTTAAAGGTAGAAAAGTCGGAAATTGAAACCATTAAATATTTAAGAGGATTTATATATCTTTATGTAAAAGATACAAATGATTTTAAAAGAAAAGAGAAGTTATTTAAAAACTGGCTAAATGAAAGGGCAAATATACGTTTTAATAAGTCTTTAGATAACATGTATCAATTGGTTAAAAGTTTTGATATTCCAAAGCCTGATATAAAGATTAGGGATATGAAAGCAAGATGGGGTTCCTGCTACAGGAAAGACAAAGTTATAATATTAAATTTAGAGCTGATTAAAGCACCGAAATATTGTATAGATTATGTGGTTCTTCATGAGCTTATACATTTTAAGTATAAAAATCATGATAACAACTTTTATACTTTTTTAAGCTCCCTGATGCCTGATTGGAAAAAGCGAAAGAAAATACTGGATGAAGAAGTAATTAAGGATTTATAGCCAATACAGTAACTATTTTTATAAAGTCCATGAAAAAAATAACTTTATTTTTTTAAAATCAGAGGGTTTAGCAGCCCTCTGATTTTAATTCCTTGCTTAATTTTTTTATAGCTTTTTTCTCTATTCTTGACACATAAGACCTTGATATTCCAAGCATTTTTGCAATTTCCCTTTGAGTCTTGCTTGTGCCGTTTAAAAGACCATATCTTAACTCCAATACAATTTTTTCCCTATGCTTTAAAACATCCTTCATTTTCATATAAAGACGTTTAATTTGCATTTTTAGCTCTACTTCTTCCACAACTGATTCAGAATCATTGCCTAAAACATCAATTAAAGAAATTTCATTGCCATCTCTGTCCATGCCTATAGGGTCTTGAAGAGATACTTCGCTTTGAATTTTTTTATTTGACCTGATTTGCATAAGTATTTCATTTTCTATGCATCTTGCAGCATAAGTTGCAAGTCTGGTGCCTTTGTCATAATTGAAAGTAGCAATAGCCTTTATAAGACCTATTGTTCCAATTGAAATTAAATCATCCGAGTCACTTATGGTAGAAGTATATTTTTTTACAATATGTGCAACAAGGCGTAAGTTTCTTTCAATTAAAACATTTCGTGCTTCTTCATCCCCTTCCGCCAATTTTTTTATATAATACTGTTCTTCTTCAGGTTTAAGGGGCTGTGGAAAAGAACTGATATTAGATATATAACCAAAGATAAAGAAGATATTTTTAAAACATTCAATAAATGGTATGAATAAAATATTATACAAAGTAAAGTACCTCCAATAAACAGGTTACTTTATAAGTATATGAAGAAAATGGGCAGGAGGTGCAAGTACAAAAAGAGTTTTTTAAAGACCTTTTTCAATTATGTTTTTTGCAATTTCTTTAAATATAGGAGCAGCAACATTTCCACCACTTTTTCCATCTTCTATAAAAACAACTATTGAATATTTAGGATTTGTTTTGGGAAAGTATCCTGCAAACCATGCATGAACTACTTTTTCACCATCAATAACCTGACCTGTTTCGGCACTTCCGGTTTTTCCCCCGGCACCACCATAAGCATCTAAATTTGCATTAGTGCCTGTTCCATTTATTGTGACTTCCTCCATAAAAGATTTTATATTGTCACATATCTCCTTAGAGAGAATTCTTTCACCCTTTTGTTTTTTTATTTTTTCTACGGTGTTTCCCTCTGAGTCAACAATGGAATCAACAATATTAACGGTGTTTTTTATACCTCCATTTGCTATAGTTGCAATGATATTGGAAACCTGAAGGGGGGTAGCAAGTATATCCCCTTGACCTATAGAGATGTTGGCAATGTCCCCGTGAGTATAGTACTTGTCTAGTTTAGGAAGGTATCCAAAAGATTCATCAATGCCCTGTTCATTTATGCCAGTGAAACTTCCAAGTCCAAATTTTTTTGCAGTATCAAGTATATTTTCAATGCCTGTATTTATTCCCAGTTCAATAAAATATGAATTACAGGAAGAGGCAAATGCTTTTTTAACATCTACAAAGCCATGTCCTCCCGCTGCATAAGAGGAGCATTTAAATTCTTTATTTCCAAGCATAAGATAACCTGGACAATAAAAGTCAGAGGGTGGGGTTTTGTTTTCTAAGTATGCGCTTGCAAGAACTATAGTTTTAAATATGGAACCTAGATTGTAGGAGGCAACAGCTCGGTTAAAAAGCTCTTTGTCAGGGCTTTCTAAATACTCATCAATTTTGTCAGGGTCAAAATCCGGCTTGCTTACCATGGACACAATATCGCCGTTTAACACATTCTGAATGACAACTGCACCTTTTAAATTTCTTGTATCCATTGCATTTTCTGCTATTTTTTGTATGTGATAGTTTAGTGTCAATTTTACATGTAGTTTTTCATGATTTAAAGGATTTATAAATCTATACCCAAGTCCTGTAACGAAATTTTCCTTTGCATCTGTTACTATTCCAATGGAACTTTTAGTGTTAAGGTTTAATATATCATCGTAGGACCTTTCAATTCCAGTTTGCCCCACACCATCAGCTTTGTTTAAGTAACCTATCACATGTTTGGCAATACTGTTTGTGTCATGGCGCTTTAATGAATTTATAAAAGAAACCCCTGGAATATTTTCTTTTATAAGAAGGTTTTTGGTATCGATATCTGATTGATAAATAAGAGGCTCTTTTTTAAATTCTATTAATCTTTTAAATTGGTATAATTCTATTTCAAGTATATTTGCAATTTTTTTAATTGCATTTTCCTTTCCCTTTAATTGCAGTGGTTTTATTACAACATAAACTTCATTTACCCTGTTTGTAAAGGGAATGGAGTTTGAATCTAGTATGTTGCCTCTGTGGCTTTTAATATCTAAAGCGGATAGTCTTTGGCTGGTAGCTGATATAGCTAATCTTTCTCCCATTTCCACCTGTATGTAAAAAACTCTTATAATAAGCAAAATAATTGAAATAGAAAAAAAAGTAAGTAATATTAAAAGTCTTTTTCTAGTCATTTAAAACCCTCAAAATTGTTATTTTTAACTTAAAAACCTTATTAAAATATAAAAATTAAAACATAAAAATTAAAACATAAAAAAGCTAAGGTTTTAAGTTAATAAAATTATTTCACAATTTTGTAGGGTTTATACACTTTTTTTTCTTAGCATTGCGTATTTTAAGGCTTTTTGTTTTAAAGGCATGTAGACAGTCATCTGAGGGTGGGGGGCGACAGTTATTTCCTCATTGTCGGCATTTTTCATAGATTCTATTGTCTGAACAAAATAATCTCCTACAGGGTTTACAACTTCAATTTCATCTCCAACATGCATCCTGTTTCTCTGTTCAATTGTGGCAATTCCTGTTTCTTCGTCAAAGTCTTTAACAACACCTAAAAATTCATATTCCCTTATATATGAACTGGTATGGTAAATCTGATCCTCTGAAGTTGTTTTGTTTTTATAAAAACCTGTTGTATACTCACGATGGCTTGCCTTTGATACTTCTTCAAGCCATTTTTTATCAAAAGCATAATTGTCTTTGTCCCTGTAATAAGCGTCTATTGCTTCACGATATGCCTTTACAACAGTTGCAACGTAGAAAGAGCTTTTCATACGTCCTTCTATTTTAAGGCTTGTGACACCAGAGTTTATAATATCTGGAATGTATTCAATCATGCACAAATCTTTTGAATTAAATATAAATGTGCCTCTTTCATCTTCCATGACAGGGAAGTATTCACCAGGTCTTTTTTCTTCCACAAGATGATATTTCCATCTGCATGGATGGGCACAAAGTCCTCTGTTTGAATCCCTATATGCCATATAATTGCTAAGAAGGCATCTACCTGAGTAAGATATACACATAGCACCATGAATAAATATTTCCAGTTCAAAATCCTCAGGCAGTTTATCTTTAATTTGTCTAATTTCTTTTAGGGAAAGTTCTCTTGCCAATACAATTCTTTTTACGCCATTTTCATACCAAAATTTAGCACTAAGCCAATTGGTGTTGTTTGCCTGTGTACTTAAATGTATGTTCATATCAGGTGCTGCTTCTTTTACCAATGAAAATACACCTGGGTCTGAAAGTATTATTGCATCAATACCTATAGAACTTACTTTTTCAATAAATTCAGGCATACCTTCAATATCTTCATTGTGTGGGAATATATTCATTGTAAGATATACTTTTTTTCCTCTATCATGAGCAAATTTTACACCTTTTTGTAAATCGGCATAAGTAAAATTTCCTGCAGAGGCACGAAGACCAAATTTTGTGCCTGCAAGGTACACTGCATCAGCACCGTAAATAACAGCCATTTTAAGTTTTTCTAGATTTCCTGCAGGGGCTAATAATTCAACCTTTTTCATATATATTACTCCATAAAACTAATTTTATTTTTTGTAACTTAATGCAACACCATCACCAATGGGAATGATGCTTGTTTCAAGTTGTTCACTATTGCAAATATGGTCAAGATAACTTCTAAGTCTTGTAACAATGGTTTTTTTTCTTCTGACAACCAACTCATCATTTGCAATCATGCCTTTATATAATATATTGTCTGAGATTAATACCCCTCCATCATTTAAAAGACGGATACATTGGGGTAAAAATTCAGGATATTGACCTTTGGCTGCGTCTAAAAAAATCATGTCATATTTTTTATCCAGCATTTTTAGTACTTCTGTTGCATCTCCGTATATTATATTTATAGTGTTTTCTAAATTGGCTTTTTTTATGTTGGTTTTAGCTCTTTCTATCATTAATTCATATCTGTCTATTGTGTCAATTTTAGCGTCTTTTGGCAGGACAGTTGAAATCAAAATAGACGAATAGCCTATGGCAGTACCTATTTCTAAAACTTTTTTTGGTTTTAAAATAAGTGTAATTACTTTTAAAAGTGCAGCTACTTCAGGCTGCACAATTGGAACATGATTTTTATTTGCAAAATCTTCAAGTTGGGCTAATATTCCTTCATTTTTTTTAATTGTTTTTCTAATATAATCATTAATGTAATCAATAGAGACCATATACATACACCCTTCTAATTCTAGTAAGATACACCATATTTTTGTTTAGCTGCTTCATGTTCTGCTAGAGTTCTTGAAAACTCATGGCTTCCGTCACCTCTTGCAACAAAAAACAAATAATCAGATTCTTCATTAGGATAAAGTGCAGCTATTATGGAATCAAGACCAGGTGAACAAAGAGGACCTGGCGGCAAACCTTCATGAAGATAAGTGTTGTATGGATGGTCTATTTGTGTATCTTCATATGTCAAAAGTTCTTTTACTTTGCCATCTCTTTGTAAAAGTATATACTGTATAGTTGCACAGGATTGCAGCTTCTTAAATGAAGGATCCTGACTTTTTAGTCTGTTGTGAAAAACACTTGATACAATTTCTTTTTCTTCTGGGATTTTTGTTTCCCTTTCAATAATTGATGCAAGGGTTATTACTTCATCCACAGTCATGTTAAGCTCTTCTGTCCGTTTATAGAATTCAGGTGTAAACTTGATATTAAAATTATCAAGAAATTTTCTTATAACAGTCTTTGAACTTGAACTTGGATCAAAAAAGTAAGTGTCAGGGAATAAATATCCTTCCAATGGGAATTCCCTTTCAGGAAGATCTTCTAAAAATTTATAACTAAACTTTTCTTCAGAAGCTGTCTTTACAAAATCTTCTCGGTCTATAAGGTTGTTTTCTGCTAAAATATCAACGGTTTCAGTAAAATTTTTACCTTCAGGTATAGTTATATTAATACTTATAGGGTTTTGGCTAAGGACACGCATTATTTCATCATAGCTTAAATCCTTAGCAATCAAATGTCGTCCTGACCTGTAATTTCCGTCGTGACCATTAAAAAATGACAAAAATTTAAAAATTCTAGGGTGCTTAATTATATCCTTTTCCTCAAGTATTTTGGCAATATCATCAGTACTAGAGTTAAAAGGAATTTCAATTTCCACAGAATCGCCCAATTCTATTTTTTTTGTTATTTCACTAATAGTAAGTTTATCTGCATTAACTATATACCTATAACTGATGGTTGCACCTATAAAGAAAATGACAGAAAAAAATAAAAGGTATAAAAGCAATGACAAAAAAATACTTTTACGCTTTTTGGTTTTCCTTCTTTTTTTTGGTCTGTTAGTCTCCCCATTCATATTACTCACCTACTCTGTATAATTTTTATCTTTTATGACCGTTTAATGCTTTTTTTCTAAGCCTTATGTTTTCAGGTGTAACTTCAACCAGCTCATCTTCTGCTATAAACTCTAAAGCTTGTTCTAAGCTTAGGATGATTGGTGTTGTAAGCCTTAAAGCCTCATCTGAGCCAGCAGCTCTTATATTTGTTACATGTTTTTTCTTGCATACATTTACCAATATATCTTCTTGTTTTGCATTTTCACCAACTATCATGCCTTTATATACTCTAGTACCTGGTTTTATAAACAATGAACCTCTTTCCTGAGCATTATAAAGACCGTAAGTGGCAACTTCACCATCTTCCCAGGCAATCATGGAACCTCTGCGCCTTGTGGATAGTTCACCTTTAAAAGGTTCATATCCATAAAATATATGATTCATTATACCATTTCCTTTTGTGTCAGTCAAAAGTTCTGATCTATAGCCAATAAGGCATCTTGCAGGGATTTTAAATTCTAATCGCATATATCCTTGGCTTGAAGATGCCATATTTATAAGTTCAGATTTTCGCGTTCCCAACTTTTCCATAACTACTCCCATATAATCTTCTGGTACATCTATAATTAAGTATTCTACAGGCTCACATTTAACCCCGTCTATTTCCTTATAAACCACAGTAGGTTTGGAAATTTGAAATTCATACCCTTCCCTTCTCATTGTTTCAATTAAAATGGAAAGATGTAATTCTCCTCTTCCATAAACCTCAAATGAGTCTGGGGAATTTGTTTCTTTAACTCTAAGACTTACATTTGTTTCAAGTTCTTTAAACAGCCTGCTCCTTAAATGGCGTGATGTTACATATGTTCCTTCCTGACCTGCAAAAGGACTGTTATTTACACTAAAGGTCATGGAAATAGTAGGTTCATCAATATCAACAAAGGGGAGAGGCTCTATTTTATCTATATCACAAATTGTTTCACCTATATTGACATTTTCTATACCTGATATTGCAACAATTTCTCCTAAAGAAGCAGAAGAAATTTCTATTCTCTTTAAACCTTTAAAAGTATAGAGACTTCCGATTTTCACATTTTCTACAGTGCCGTCTTTTCTGCACAATGCAGCAGTCTGACCAATCTCTATGGAACCTCTTTCAATTCTTCCCACAGCAATTCTGCCTACATATTCATCATAATCTATATTAGAGATTAGAAGTTGCAAAGAATCATCCATAGAACCTGTGGGCATAGGAACTGTGTTTATTATTGTTTCAAATAAAGGTTTTAGGTTTAAAGGTTTTTCATTTAAATCCAAAGTTGCAAATCCTTCTTTAGCTGAAGCGTATACAACAGGAAAATCAAGCTGATTATCATCAGCCCCAAGCTCAATAAATAATTCTAATACTTCGTCTAATACCTCTGAAGGTCTTGCATCAGGTCTGTCAATTTTATTTACTACCACTATTGGTTTTAAATTTAAGCTTAGTGCTTTTGTTAAAACAAATCTGGTCTGGGGCATGGTGCCTTCAAAAGAATCTACTAAAAGCAGCACACCATCAACCATTTTTAAAACACGTTCAACTTCACCGCCAAAGTCTGCGTGCCCTGGAGTATCCACTATATTTATTTTAACCCCGTTGTAGAAAACAGCAGTGTTTTTAGAAAGGATTGTAATGCCCCTTTCTCTTTCAAGGTCACTAGAATCCATAATTCTGTCATTAACATGTTCGTTATCTCTAAATATTCCACTTTGTTTTAACAATCCATCTACCAATGTTGTTTTTCCATGATCTACATGAGCAATAATTGCAACATTTCTTAAATCTTCTCTTGTCTGACTCACTAAAAAAACTCCCTCTTATAATTTGTATTACAAAAAATATACTATATAATACTGCATAATACTGCGTATATAATAATGTTTTTGTTATCTTAAATTTTGCACATTAATAATTCTAATTTATCATAATGGCAGTTGTCAACAAAAAACTTTTTATAAATTTTTATTGACTTTGGTATAGATTTGTGTAAAAATGCCTAAAAGATTAATATAATATTTATTAGTGTATCGATACAGATGGAGGGATTTTAATGTCAGAAAAGTTTGGTTCAAGTAAAGATTTAGCTCAAATATTAAAGGGCGGAGTAATAATGGATGTTACCAATCCAAAAGAGGCAGAAATAGCTCAAGAAGCAGGAGCAGTTGCGGTAATGGCGTTAGAAAGGGTGCCAGCTGATATTAGGAAACAGGGGGGCGTTGCAAGAATGTCCGACCCTAAAATGATAAAGGAAATAATAAAGGCTGTATCCATACCTGTTATGGCAAAAGTTAGGATAGGTCATATTGTTGAGGCACAGGTTTTAGAATCTATAGGAGTTGATTACATTGATGAAAGTGAAGTTTTGACACCTGCAGATGATATGTACCATATAGATAAGAAGGCATTTAAAACACCTTTTGTTTGTGGTGCTAAAAATTTAGGAGAGGCTTTAAGGAGAATTGGAGAAGGTGCATCAATGATAAGAACAAAAGGGGTGGCTGGAACTGGAAATATTGTTGAGGCTGTAAGGCATATGAGAACAGTAATGTCTGAAATCAGAAGACTTTCAAATCTTCCAAAAGAAGAATTAATGACTTTTGCCAAAGAAATTGCAGCTCCATATGAGTTGGTTGTTAAAGTTGCAGAAGAAGGAAAACTGCCAGTTTTAAATTTTGCTGCAGGAGGAGTGGCAACACCAGCTGATGCTGCATTAATGATGCAGTTAGGAAGTGAAGGTGTTTTTGTAGGCTCAGGAGTATTTAAATCTTCAAATCCGGAAAAAACTGCAAAGGCAATTGTAAAGGCAACTAAGTTTTATGATAAGCCAGAGGTAGTGGCAGAAGTGTCAGAAGATTTAGGAGAAGCAATGCATGGAGTTGAAATACCTACTATTTAGAAAAAAAAATTTCTAAATGGTATATTGAGGATTGAAAAAAGAAAAACTATATGATATACTACTTAACGGAAAATACACACGGAATTTGATTTATGGGAAAGTGCCGCAAGGTTTTCCATAAGGATGATGGTTCCGGAGGTATAAACTAATTCGGAGGTGTTTTTTATGTCAGTTATATCAATGAAGCAGTTGTTAGAAGCGGGTGTTCATTTTGGGCATCAAACAAGAAGATGGAATCCTAAGATGGCAGAGTATATTTTCACAGAAAGAAATGGTATCTATATAATAGACCTTCAAAAGACTGTGAAAAAAGTTGAAGAAGCCTATTATTTTATCAGAGAGGTTGCAATGAATGGTCAAGGCATCCTTTTTGTAGGTACTAAAAAACAGGCACAGGATTCAATAAAAGAGGAAGCTATAAGATCAGAACAATTTTATGTCAATGCTAGATGGCTTGGTGGAATGTTGACAAACTTCAAAACCATTCGCAAGAGAATCGAGAGATTAAAAGAATTATGCCAAATGGAAGAAGAGGGAATGTTTGAAGTATTACCTAAAAAAGAAGTAATAAAGCTTAAAAATGAAATGGCAAAGCTTGAAAAATATCTTGGTGGAATAAAAAATATGAACGGATTGCCAGGAGCTTTATTTGTAGTAGACCCAAGAAAAGAAAGAAATGCTATATTAGAAGCAAAGAAATTAGGTATACCTGTTGTTGCTATTGTTGATACAAATTGTGACCCAGATGAAGTGGACTATGTTATTCCAGGAAATGATGATGCTATAAGAGCTGTAAAGCTAATTGCATCAAAAATAGCAGATGCAGTGATAGAAGGAAGACAGGGTGAACAAATGTCTACTGGTGAGGAACCACAACAGAATGTACAAGAAGTGGAATTACAAAAACCAGAGTTAAAAAAAGAAGAGCAACAAGAGGTAAAGCAGGAAGAAGCACAAGAAAAACCTGAAGAAGAAGTAGTTGCAGAAGCATAATTTTATTAGAGATTTAGTATTCTTCTTAAAAAGTAAAATAGCTTTTTAAGAAGAATGCTATACGATATAAGAATATTTATTAAATAATTAAATAAAGTTTGGAGGAGTAAAAATGGTTACTGCAGGTATGGTTAAAGAGCTTCGTGAAAAAACAGGAGCAGGAATGATGGATTGTAAAAAGGCTCTTTCCGAATCTAATGGTGATATGGAAAAAGCTATTGAAATTTTAAGAGAAAAAGGTATTGCATCTGCTGCTAAAAAAGCAGGAAGAATTGCAGCAGAAGGCTTAGTTGATTCATATATACATGGTGACGGAAGAATCGGTGTTTTAGTAGAAGTTAACATAGAAACTGATTTTGCAGCTAAAAATGAAGAATTTAAAGCTTTTGTAAAAGATATAGCTATGCAAGTTGCAGCGGCTAAGCCTGAATATGTAAGAAGAGAAGAGGTTCCAGCTGATATAATTGAAAAAGAAAAAGAAATTTTAAAAGCTCAAGCTCTTAATGAAGGAAAGCCAGAAAAAATTGTTGAAAAAATGGTTGAAGGAAGAATAGAAAAATTCTATAAAGAAGTATGTCTTTTAGAACAACCTTGGGTTAAGGATCCAGACAAGAGTATACAAGAACTATTAAACGAAAAAATTGCCACTATTGGTGAAAACATAAATATTAGAAGATTTGCTAGATTTGAAAGAGGCGAAGGAATAGAGAAAAAGCAAGAAGATTTTCAAGAAGAAGTTATGAAACAAATTAATGGTTAATTATGATAATATTTATAGGAGCATATAGTATATTATATGTTCCTTTTTTAGAATAATATTTTAGAATGGGTGGAATTTTTCAATGCAGAAAATTAAATATAAAAGGGTTATTTTAAAAATTAGTGGTGAAGCGTTAGCAGGGGAGAAAAAGCATGGAATAGATACCGATACTGTAAATGATATTTCAGACAAGATTAAAAGGATATATGAAATGGGTGTAGAGGTTTCTATTGTTGTAGGCGGTGGGAACTTTTGGCGTGGAAGAAGCGGAAAAGGCATGGACAGAACAACTGCCGATTATATGGGAATGCTTGCAACGGTTATAAATGCTTTAGGTCTCCAAGGTGCGTTAGAGTCAAAAGGGATTCCAACAAGAGTACAAACTGCAATAGAAATGAGGCAGATAGCTGAGCCCTATATAAGAAGGAAAGCAGTGAGACATTTAGAGAAAAAGAGAGTTGTAATTTTTGCATGTGGTACGGGAAATCCATTTTTTTCAACGGACACCACTGCAGCACTTAGAGCGGCGGAAATTGATGCAGAAGTTATTTTGTTGGCAAAGAAAGTTGATGCTGTGTATGACTCAGATCCAAATACCAATCCAAATGCTAAGAAGTTTGACCGGCTCTCATATTTAGACGTACTCAACAAAGAACTTGGGGTAATGGATTCAACAGCAGCTTCCCTTTGTAAAGACAATGATATACCTATTATAGTTTTTGGTTTGGACAACCCTGAAAACATTGTAAAGGCTGTTTTAGGTGAAAATATAGGAACAATAATAAATAAATAAAGGAGAGGTGGTAGTATGTCAAAAGAGGAATATAAAGATATGAAAGAGAAAATGAATAAAACTATAAGTGTTTTAAAGGGAGAACTTAATGGTGTTAGGGCAGGTAGGGCTAATCCGGCAATTTTAGACAAAATAAGTTTGGATTATTATGGAACACCTACACCTATTAATCAGTTAGCCAACATATCTGTTCCAGAAGCAAGAGTTATAGTAATTCAACCATGGGAAAATAAACTGTTAAAAGATATTGAAAGAGAACTTCAAAAATCAGATATAGGAATTAATCCAAATAACGATGGAAAAGTAATTAGACTAGTGTTCCCTCCTCTAACTGAAGAGAGAAGAAGAGAACTTACAAAAGTAGCAAAAAAATATGGAGAAGAGGCAAAGATTGCAATTAGATCAATTAGAAGAGATGCTATAGACAAAATGAAAGATGCGAAAAAAAAGTCGGAAATTACTGAAGATGATTTAAAAGTTGCGGAAAAAGACATTCAAGAAATAACCGATAAGTATATTGCTGATATTGATTCTATAGTTAAGAAAAAAGAAGAAGAAATACTTGAGGTATAAAAAGCATGGTTGATAAGCTTTTAGCATTGACTTTTATAGAAGCCAAAGAGATTCTTCAAAAGGAAGGAAGACGATTATATTCTGTAAAAGTTGCATCACCACCTAAAAATCCATCATATGAGTATGACGATGATTATAGAGTAATAAATATAAGGGAACTGAATAAATTTGATATTGAACTTATTGTTTGTAAACCCCTCTTTTGTTGAGAGGGGTTTACAAACTTATTTATGCTTTTTTATATTTTTACTTAGCTTTACAATATTATTTGCTTTTGATAAAATGTATTTTGTTATGTTGCATTTGACTTAATAAGGGGTTTTTTAATGTGTAAAAGTCAAAGGCATGCTATCTTATAAAGAGTTTTACGTTGGTATGCTTTGATATGGCATACTTTGGAGGTCAAAAATGAGTTTATTTAATAGACTTTTTAAAAAAAATAGATATATTAATAAACTAGATGAAAATAAATTACCTAAGCATATTGCTATAATAATGGATGGAAATGGGCGATGGGCAAAAAAAAGAGGTCTTCCTAGGACTGTAGGTCATAGAGAAGGGGCAAAGACATTAAAAACCATTTCCACCTTTTGTGGGAATATAGGAATAAAGTATCTTACGGTGTATGCGTTTTCTACAGAAAATTGGAAAAGACCAAAAGCAGAAGTAGATTCTTTAATGGATTTACTTCTTGATTATTTAAAAAATGCAGAGAAGCATATAGGGGGAAAAGATGTACGCATACAGACAATTGGTGATACAAGTGTAATGAGTGGGGAAATTCAAAAAGAAATTGAAAGGGTAACAAGGGAAACAAAAAATAACAGTGGATTAATTTTAAATATAGCACTAAATTATGGTGGCAGAGATGAAATTGTACACTGTGTTAAAGATATAGTTGAAAAAATACAAAAAGGAAAAATATCTAAAGATGATATCAACGAGGAAATGATATCTAATAATATTTATACAAAAAATATACCAGATCCCGATATATTAATTAGACCTGGTGGAGAAAGAAGGCTTAGTAATTTTTTGCTGTGGCAGGTTGCTTATAGTGAGATTTGGTATACAGATGTTTTATGGCCTGATTTTAGAGAAAAACACATTGTTGAAGCTTTATTAGATTATCAAAATAGAAATAGACGGTTTGGAGGACTATAATTTTTATGAAAACTAGAGTAATAAGTGGTGTTATTGGATTTTGTATATTAGTAGCAGTATTATTAGCTGGAAAACTTGTGCTTAGTATAGCTGTTTCTATAATTTGTTTTATTGCATTATATGAATTTTATAAATCCATTTCAAAGGCAGGGTATAAGCCGGTTAAATTGCCAGGTTATTTATCAGCCTTTATATTAGCTTTTTTAGGATTTGATCACTCTTTAACTCCAACGGAGTTTTCTGGATTTTTGAGAATATTTGTTTTTATAAGCATTGTTTTTTTATTTTCTTTCATTATATTTCAAAACAAAAAGCATAATATTATAGATATTTCCCTGTCGTTTTTTAGTATATTTTACATAACTTTTCTATTCTCTTTTATTATATTGACGAGAAATCTTACAGGGGGAAAATATCTCGTATGGTTTATTTTTATTGGTGCCTGGGCCACAGATACCTTTGCATATTTCTCAGGCAGATTATTTGGAAAAAGAAAGCTTATTCCATCTATAAGCCCTAAAAAAACTGTGGAAGGGTCAATAGGAGGAGTTGTTGGATGTATGCTTATTACTGTATTGTATGGGCTGTATCTTTCAAAGATAAATATATTTGATGGATTGGCTATATACCAACTTGCTCCTTTAGGTCTTTTGTGCGGAATAATATCCCAGGTAGGAGATTTAGCTGCATCTTCTGTAAAAAGATATGTTAATGTAAAGGATTATGGAAATATAATGCCTGGGCATGGAGGAGCATTGGACAGGTTTGACAGCATATTATTTTGCGCGCCGGTAGTATATTTTTATATAAATATTCTAAATCTTTTATAATAGATTTTCTAATTTTTATTTTAAAAAGGGAGATTATAATGGTTAATGGTATTTCTATTTTAGGTTCTACAGGTTCTATTGGAGTTCAGACACTAGATGTGGCAAGAAATTTAAATATAAAAGTTGAAGCTTTGTCTGGCAATACAAATATAGATTTACTTGAAGCACAGGCCAGGGAATTTAAACCTCGTATGGTGGCAGTACGAAATATTGATGCTGCCAATGTGCTAAAAGAGCGCCTTTTAGACTGTGATATTGAAGTGGTAAGTGGAATGGAGGGTCTAAAAAGGGCAGCTTCTTTAGAATGTGTTGATATGGTTGTTGTCTCTATTGTAGGAATAGCGGGGCTTATTCCAACTATGGAAGCAATAGAAAATAAGAAAAATATTGCCCTTGCAAATAAAGAAACATTGGTAACAGCAGGTTCTATTGTGATGAAAAAGGCAGCTGAGGCGAAAGTTAAAATACTTCCTATAGATAGTGAACATTCTGCTATTTTTCAATGTCTAATGGGAAATGATATTGAGGACGTATCAAAGCTTATTTTAACTGCTTCAGGAGGTCCCTTTAGAAATAAAACAAAAGAAGAACTTGAAAAAGTGTCAGTAAAAGAAGCTTTAAAACATCCTAATTGGGATATGGGAAGTAAAATAACAATAGATTCAGCAACTTTAATGAATAAAGGATTAGAGGTAATTGAAGCAAAATGGCTTTTTGGTTTGCAAGAGGATAAAATAGAAGTTTTGGTTCATCCTCAGAGTATTATTCACTCGATGGTTGAATATAATGATGGTTCTGTGATGGCACAGCTGGGTTTACCTGATATGAGGCTGCCAATACAGTTTGCACTTACATATCCAAGGAGAAGACCTAATGATTTTGCAAAGCTTGACCTTTTAAAACACAATAATTTGACTTTTGAACTTCCAGATACAAAGAAATTTCCCTGTCTAAAACTTGCTTATGAATCTATAAAGACAGGGGGGACTATGCCGGCAGTTATGAATGCAGCTAATGAAGAAGTTGTAGGTTTGTTTATAGAGGAAAGGTTAAAGTTTATTCAGATACCGGAAATTATTGAAAGTGTTATGCAGAAGCATACAGTTAGATATAATCCTTCTTTAGAAGATATAATTGAAGTTGATTTGTGGGCAAGGGAAGTTGTAAAAAAAATGATATAAAGAAAATACTATTGTGATATAATAAATAAAGGAGGTATTTTTTATGAGATTATTAATGGTTATTTTAGCATTTAATTTTATTATTATAATTCATGAACTAGGTCATTTTATAGTTGCCAAATTATCAGATATAAAGGTGGAAGAATTTTCTCTATTTGTTGGTCCTAAGATTTTTAGCTTTAAAAAAGGTGAAACCACATATTCACTAAGGACATTTCCTATACTTGCTTACGTAAAAATGGAAGGGGAAGATGAAGAGTCAGATAGTGAACGGGCTTTTAATAAAAAATCTGTTCCAGTAAGGGCAGCGGTTATTGCTGCAGGACCTTTGGCAAATATTATTTCAGCCTTTATTATAATCACCATATCTTATAGTATATCAGGATATGGAACAACTGTTGTAAGTGGCGTTGCAGAAGATTCCCCAGCATATGAGGCAGGCATAATGGAAGGGGATAAAATTGTAAGATATGACAATAAAAGAGTCTTTCAATATATTGAATTTTTAAACTTTCTATATGTTTCAAAAGGTGAACCTACTGAAATTGAAATAGAAAGAGAAGTTTTGGTGGATGGGAAAAAACAAACAGAAAGAAAAGTTCTACCAATAATTCCTGAAATAATTTCCGGTGAGCAATATGTAATTGGATTTACAAGATTGGATGATGATAATTCCAACGTTGTGGGAGAGCTTGCTGAAAATGCTCCTGGAATTGAAGCCGGACTTTTAGTAGGTGACAGGATAGTGAAACTAAATGATGTGGAAGTTAGCAATATCGACGAAATTAGAAGCTTTATGAGAGAAAATAAAGAAAATCCTATAACAGTGACAGTTGAGAGAGAGGGGTATACAGAGCCTTTAGAAATAAATCTTACTCCTAAAAAAATAGTTGGAGATGACAACTATTATATTGGAGTGGCTATTAAAGAGGAAAAAGAAGGCAGCTTTTTGGATGTGGTAAAGAATTCAGCAATTTTTACATTTTCAAATGCCCGTATGGTTCCTATTTCTCTTGGATGGCTAATTACAGGTAAAGTTTCTTTTGCAAATATGGCAGGTCCAGTTGGGATTGGTTCTGTAATGAATGAAGCTGTTCAAGATGTTCCAGTAAGTTCGGCAATATTAAGGCTTTTAGAGCTGACTGCTTTAATTAGTGTTGCCATAGGAGCTACAAATTTAGTGCCTTTTCCAGCACTTGATGGTAGCAAACTGGTGGTTTTGGCAATTGAAGCAATAAGAAGAAAGCCTATTCCAATAGAAAAAGAAGCATTGGTTATGACTATAGGATTTTTTATTCTTATTGGTCTTGCAATACTTATAACAACAAATGATATTATTAATTTGGTAAGGGGCTAATTATGCTATCTGGTGAATTTATAGAAAGAAAAAAAACTAAAAAAATCAAGGTGGGAAATGTCTGTATTGGAGGGGATGCTCCTATTACTGTGCAATCTATGACCAATACAGATACTAGAGATGTTGTATCTACAATAGAGCAGATAAAGGGATTAGAAGAGGAAGGTTGCGATATTGTAAGAGTTGCAGTTTTAGATTCTGAGGCAGCTAATGCTATAGCCTTAATAAAAAAATCTATAAAAATCCCACTTGTTGCAGATATACACTTTGATTATCGCCTGGCTATATCTGCTATGGAAAATGGTGCAGATAAAATCAGGTTAAATCCTGGAAATATTGGGGACAGAGAAAGAGTAAGAAAAGTTGTTAAAGTGGCAAAAGAAAGACAGATACCCATTAGAATAGGTGTAAATTCTGGTTCTTTAGAAAAGGAAATAATGAATAAATATGGCGGGGCAACTCCGGAGGCCATGGTGGAAAGCGCTTTAAATCATGCTAAAATATTAGAAGAAGAAGATTTTTTTGACATAGTACTATCTTTAAAGGCATCAAACGTTCCAATGACAATAGCGGCATATAGGTTAATATCTCAAAAGTCAGAATACCCGCTGCATTTAGGGGTTACTGAAGCAGGGACGGTAAATGGAGGAACTATAAAATCCTCCATTGGTATTGGGTGTCTTTTAGCAGAGGGCATTGGTGACACCATAAGAGTATCCTTAACAGGGGCGCCTAAAAATGAAGTAAGGGTTGGAAACTCAATACTAAAGTCTTTAGAGCTTAAAAAAGGCGGTATTGATTTTGTATCATGTCCTACTTGTGGAAGGTGTCGGATAAACCTTATTGATATTGCAAATGAAGTTGAAAAAAGACTTTGTAATGTTGATAAAAATATTAAAGTTGCAATAATGGGATGTGAGGTTAATGGGCCAGGAGAAGCAAAGGAAGCAGATATAGGCATTGCAGGGGGAAAAAATGAAGCTGTATTATTTAAAAAAGGAAAAATAATAAGAAAAATACCCCAAGAAGAGATAGTAGACCAACTAATTGAAGAAATAGATAAAATTTAAAACAGGTGTTTTAAAACTTTCAATTTTTAAATTAGGTATACAAACTCTATAAGAAGGAATACTATAATATAAAGCTTTTCTCTAGCAAATAAGGAGTTGTTAAGGGTGAAAGTGAGTTCTATTATTCCTGCCTATAATGAAGAAGCTACAATTGGTAATGTTATTGGTATTTTAAATAATATTTCCACTATTTCAGAAGTAATTGTTGTAAGTGACGGTTCTACTGATAATACTCCTAATATTGCAAAAAATATGAAGGCAAAGGTTTTAGAGTATAGTGAAAACAGAGGAAAAGGAGGGGCAATAAAGGCTGCCCTTGAGGTTTGTGAAGGTGATATTATACTCTTTCTTGATGCAGATCTTATAGGACTAAAAGAGGAACATGTTTATAAGTTATTGACTCCAGTAATAAATGATGAGGCAGATATGACTGTTGGCGTATTTACCAATGGTAGGCTTTCTACAAACTTTTCTCACAAAGTTTCACCCCAATTATCTGGTCAGCGAGCTGTAAAAAAGTTTGTTTTGGATACAATGAAAAATGTTGACCTTACAGGTTATGGTATTGAAGTTGCACTTAACATCCATGCCAAAGAAATGAAAATCAGGGTGGAGGAAATAGAACTTGATGGAATGACCCATGTTATGAAAGAAGAAAAGTTTGGAGTAGTTCGTGGGATCCTTCACCGCATGAAAATGTACTGGCAAATAATAAAAGGCATAAGACTTGCCAAAAGATAAAGAGTAAAAAAAGTTCTTGACAAATTTTTATTTATCTGATATCATAAATAACGCAATAATAAAGAAGAAGTATTCGCTTCTCACCTTACGAATATGTTTCTGTAAGGTTAATATAAACGAAGGTTTATTATTTTGTGATGAAGCGAATCTATTATTTGATTCGCTTTTTATATTTTAAAAAAATAAAAGCAGGAAAAAAACCCGGAGGTGTTTTCTATTAACAAAAATGAAATAATGGTCAATGAAATGGTAAGGGATAAAGAAGTGAGGCTTATTGATGCTGATGGTAACATGATAGGAATTATGTCTTCAAAGGAAGCGCAAAAAATAGCAAATTCCAAAAACTTAGATCTTGTTAAAATAGCTCCTAAAGCTAATCCACCTGTATGTAAGGTGATGGATTATGGGAAGTATATGTTTGAGCAGGCTAAGAGGGAAAAGGAAGCTAGAAAAAATCAAAAAGTTATTAGTGTTAAGGAAGTTAGATTATCTGCTTCTATAGAAGATCATGATTTTGAGTTTAAAGTTAAAAACGCAATTAAATTTTTGCGTGGTGGAGACAAAGTTAAAGTGACTATTAAATTCAGAGGAAGGGAAATGAATTACACCTCATTGGGTGAAAGTGTATTGCAAAAATTTGCTAAAGCTGTTGAGGATTATGGAGCAGTAGAAAGAAGGCCAAAGCTTGAAGGCAGAAATATGTTAATGATACTAAATCCTAAGCAGTAATATATAGATAAAGGAGGAAAGAGAGATATGCCTAAGATTAAAACACACAGCTCTTCAAAAAAGAGATTTAAATTGACTGGTACAGGCAGGGTTAAAAGAAATAAAGCCTATAAAAGTCATATATTAACCAAAAAGACTACGAAGAGAAAAAGAAATTTAAGAAAATCAACAATTGCATCTGATGCAGATTCAGCAGTGATCAAGAGACTGATTCCATATAAGTAAAGGAGGTATACTGCCATGGCAAGGATAAAAAGTACGGTTAATACCCGTGCTAGACGCAAAAAAACATTAAAACTGGCAAAAGGTTATTTTGGCGCTAAAAGTAAGAATTTTAGAGTAGCAAATCAAGCAGTGATAAAATCACTTGTTTATGCATATAGAGACAGAAAGGCTCGTAAGAGAAATTTCAGACAGTTATGGATAACAAGAATAAATGCAGCAGCAAGGATGAATGGGCTTAGTTATAGCAAATTTATGAATGGTCTTAAAAAGGCAGGCATAAATTTAAACAGAAAAATGTTAGCTGAAATGGCTGTTAACGATTCAAATTCTTTTGCACAGTTAGTTGAAAAAGTTAAAGAAACAGCAAAATAAATTTAAAAAGAACTAAAAGATAAAAGAGAGCTCAAAAGCAGCTCTTTTTTATTTTGGAGGTGTTTTAATGAACTATATCAGCAGCAGTAAAAATACTTTTATTAAAGATGTAAAATCACTAAAAAGCAGAAAACATAGGGAAGCTAAAAATATGTACTTTATTGAAGGTATAAGATTTGTACAAGAGGCTCTAAAAGAAAATGTTAAAATAGACAAAATATTTGTTTCTGAAAATTTAGAATATATAAATGGTGGGAAGGAAATACTTAAAAACATTAATGAAAAGCAGCTAAATTATTTTGTTTTACCCCATAAACTTTTTAAAGAGATTTCAGATACAGATAACCCACAGGGGATATTAGCACAAATTGAGATGAAAAAGTATTCGCTAGAAGATATAGTTAATGCAAATAATTTTTTGGTAATTCTAGACGCTATTCAAGATCCTGGCAATATGGGAACAATAATAAGAACAGCTGATGCAGCAGGCGCAACAGGAGTGATTTTGTCTGAAGGATGTGTGGATGTTTATAATCCAAAAGTTTTAAGGTCTACAATGGGATCTATTTTCCATATTCCTATTTATAATAGCAGTGATATTTTAATGGATTTAAACTATATTAAAGAGAAAAAAATAATGCTTTGTGCATCCCACTTAGAAGGAAAAACAGCGTACTACAATTTAGGTAATGCAGACAATATTGCTATTGTTGTTGGAAATGAAGCAAGGGGTATTAGAGATGATATTAAAGATATTTCAGATATTCTTGTTAAAATACCTATGAAAGGAAAGGCTGAATCCCTTAATGCATCAATTGCAGCTGGCCTTTTAATATTTGAAATTATGAAAAAAAGAATGTAATTTTAAATTATATGTTTTGAAATAGCCTATTTAGCACATACTATTCTAGAGGTTTAAAGTTAGAATTAGAACTTCTAGAAAGGAGTATGTTCTAGTGGAATGGTGTTTAAATACAATAATTATTCTTTCATTTGCAGCAGTGGTTTTGCTGTGGCTTTTATTAAAGAAAAATTCTGACAGGCAATTAATTCAAATAAAAGATGTAGAACTTACATGTGATGAACTTGAAGAACATGCTAAAGAAATTGCGTATGACCATAATGTTCTTAGAAAACCTGATATTTTTAATTGGCCTGTTCCTAGAATGAATGAAAATTATAAATATATTGTATCTGTTTATAAAGCCCTTAACGAAGATGTACAAAAAGGAATTCCTACAACTCCTGCAGCTGAATGGCTGTTGGATAATTTTTATATAATAGAAGAACAAGTTAAAGGTGTAAGAAGAGATTTAAGTAAGGATTTATACTTACGTCTTCCTGCAATTAGTAGTGGTTCATTAAAAGGCTATGCAAGAGTTTATGCAATAGCTTTAGATTTGGTATCTCATACAGATGGCAGAATTGAAGAATATGTTCTTATAAACTACATAAATGCATATCAGTCCAATAATGTTTTAACAGGAAGAGAGATTTGGGCTCTTGCAGTTATGACTAAAATTGCCATTGTAGAAAAAATAAAGTATTTATGTGAAAAAATAATGGAATCTCAGATTCAAAGAAGAAAAGTTGAACAAATCTTTGAAGGTTTTGACAAAACTAGTGGTGATGTATCTGAACTTATAAATAATATAAAGTTACATTTAAATGGGAAAAGCTATGTGGATTCAACATTTATAGAGTACCTTTCATATAAACTAAGAAAAATGGGGAAAAATTATGCTCATATCCTTCGCCATGTAGATGAAATACTTTCAAAAAACGGAACAACTGTAGATGAAATTTCACACAAAGAGCATAGAGAGCAGACTCAGAGAAAAGGTTCTATTGGAAATTGTATCATAAGTTTAAAATTTATATCTACAACCGACTGGGTTGAAATATTTGAAACTTTAAGTAAGGTGGAGAATATATTAAAAGAGGACCCTTGTGGTACTTATCCTTTAATGGATCTTCCTTCTAGAAACTATTACAGAAAAAGACTTGAAGAGATGTCAATGCTCTTTAATGTTTCTGAAATACATGTTGCAAAAAAGGCTATTGAACTTTCAAAAGAAGCATATGAAAATTCCCAGCCGGAAAATGCTCATAAGGGACATGTTGGATATTATATTATAGACAAAGGAATAAAAGAACTGGAAAAGACAGTTGGGTATGAAAAGAATATTTTCGGAAAATTTATGGATTTTTTTGTTAATCATCCAACCCCTGTGTACATTGGTGGAATAGGTGTTGTTGCTTTAATTATTCTTGGGTTTATTGCAGAGTATGTAATAAATAGAACACAGTATGAGATTTCAATCATATATCCTTTACTGGCTTTATTGGCAGTTTTTATCCCTGTATTAGATATTTCTATAAATACTGTAAATTGGCTTTTGAGCCATGTTGTAAAACCTTCATTTTTACCTAAACTTGAATTGAAAGATGGAATACCAGAAGAATTAAGCACCATGGTAGTGATACCAGCCCTTCTTCCAGATGAAAAAAGAGCTATTGAACTTATTGAAAGTTTGGAAGTTTATTATTTGGCAAATAAAGAGAAAAATATTTATTTTGCTCTTGTAGGAGACTATAAGGATTCTGCAAAAGAAAGTATGCCTAATGATAAAAAAATAGTTGATGCAGCCTTAGATAAAGTTGCCCAGCTAAATAAAAAGTATTGTAATGGAGAAAAAGAAATTTTTTATTTTTTTCACAGACATAGGCAGTATAATGAGAGGCAAAATAAATGGATTGGCTGGGAAAGAAAAAGAGGTGCCCTTGTTGAATTTAACAGTATAATTTTAGGTTCAAAGAAGACAAGCTTTTCTATTGTATCAAAGGATATAGATAAGCTTCCTAAAATAAAATACATTATAACCCTTGATGCGGATACAGTACTTCCTCTAGGTACTGCTAAACGCCTTATTGGCACTATGAGCCATACGCTAAACAAACCTGTTATAGATAGAGAAAAAAATATTGTTGTTGATGGGTATGGACTTTTGCAGCCTAGGATAGGTTTTGATATAGAAAGTGTGAATAAATCACTTTTTTCAAGGATTTTTGCAGGAGAAGAGGGAATAGACCCTTATGCAAGTGCAATATCAGATGTTTATCAGGATTTATTTAAAGAAGGGATTTTTACAGGTAAGGGTATATATGATTTAGAAGTGTTTCAAAGTATTTTAAAAGATGCTATTCCAGAAAATACAGTTTTAAGCCATGACCTTTTAGAAGGCTCTTATGTAAGGGCAGGGCTTGTTACCGATTTAGAACTTATTGATGGGTATCCAAGTAAATACAGTTCTTATGCCATGAGACTGCATAGATGGGTAAGAGGGGACTGGCAGCTCATACCTTGGATTGGCAAATATGTGAAAAATCAAAAAGGGGAGAAAGTGAAAAATCCACTTTCGGTGGTAGCTAGATGGAAAATAGTAGATAATTTAAGAAGAAGTCTGGTGGCTCCTTTTACCATGCTGTTAATTGCTTTGGCAATTAGTATATTGCCAGGTAGTCTATGGTTTTGGCTGGCAATTGCTTTTTTTTACATTTTCTTTCCTTTAATAACTGGAAGCATTGACTATGTTGCTTCAAAACCACTTAGTGCACTAAAGTCTAAAAATTATACACCTGCAATTTGTGGTTTGAAAGCCTGCTTTTTGCAGCAGGTGCTTTACTTTGTCTTTTTGCCTTATCAGGCATATCTTATGATAAATGCAATATCAATTACCATAGTTAGAGTGTTTTTTACAAAAAGAAATATGTTAGAGTGGGTAACTGCACTAGATGCAGAAAAAACAATTAAAGACTCAATTGGAAGTTATTTTATAAAAATGAGATTTGCCATACTTCAAGCTGTAATAATACTTGGTTTGTCAATATGGCTAAAACCTGATTTTACAGGTGTGGCAGCAGCACTATCTATTGTTTGGGTGGTGTCTCCTTATATTGCATATAAGGTAAGTAAAGAGACGGTGTACAAAAAAGAATTTATAAGTACAGAAGACAGGTTGGAGATTAGGAAAATTGCCAGAAAGACCTGGAGGTTTTTTGAGGAATTTATGGACAAGAAGAATAATTATCTTCCACCTGATAATTATCAGGAAGATCCTCCAAATGGAATAGCACACAGAACATCTCCAACAAATATAGGGCTAGGCCTACTTTCAGCTTTAGTTGCAAGGGATTTAGGTTATATTAATACAAGTGAGCTATACAAAATGGTGGAAAGGACAATTTCAACTGTTGAAAAAATGGAAAAATGGAATGGCCATTTGTACAACTGGTATGATACCAGGACTTTAGACATATTAAGACCTGCTTATGTATCTACAGTGGATAGTGGTAACTTTGTAGGGTATCTTATTACTTTAAAAGAGGGACTTTTAGAGTACTTAAATAAACCTGTTTTGGACAAAAGTTTTGCACATGGACTAAAAGATACCATTAGTCTTATTCAAAAAGAAAATGATGAAACTTGTACTGGTACAGAATATCTTGATAAGTTTTTAGAAAGTGGTGAAGACTCTTTTGATATTGACCTTTTTATGACCACTTTAGAAAAACTTGTATGTGATGAAAGAAATAAAAGCAAAAAGTTTGATGTGTGGGCAATGAAAACAAATAGCATGGTGAATAAGTTTAAAGAGGAAGTAGAAAGGTTTTTGTCCTGGACTTTGTTGATAAATGAAATTCCAAAGGAATTAAAAGATGGCAAAGAAGAGGTAAGAAATCTTTT
>JAAYTS010000120.1 GCA_012517995.1 Clostridium sp. | reverse complement strand
TAAGTATCCTAGCTTTTCTATAGTAACTTGGCGTGGATAACCTTTCTCTTTATCACGATATCCATCAACAATTGACAGGAATACTCTGCCGTTCTTTTGTGGAGTTTTCTTTAAATACATATTAGATCACCCTTAGCTAAACATATATCTATTATACCATAATTTGTTAAAATACGCTACTATTATTTTCATATTTTTTTAAATAAAAATAGCTTGAAATCCAGTTTATATTTTGGTTTCAAGCTCTATGGTTTAAAATGTAGCTGCAAAACAGTGGCTATAATATTTCTAACTGTTGGGTTATATGCTAATAGAAAATAAATTAATGGAATACTCTAGTAGAATTAGTAAGTTAGATGTTATAATGAGTTAAGATGGTCAAGTTTTTTACAAGGTTATGCGTATTTATCTTAAAATCCATACGAAATATGGGAATAATTAGATTTATCATAATAAAAATATTTACAGCGCAATTTACTTAAAATACGCAGTGAATTAACAAAATTACTGTAGAATAAAAGAAGGAGGCTCGCTACATGGAACGAAAAATTAGTCAACAAGTTAGAGGTTATAGAACTAAGGACGGAGCCGGAGTAAGTTTGGTCAGAGTATTGGGAGGCCAGACTGCTAAGGAATATGATCCAATTTTAATGCTGGATTCCTTTGACAGCACAAATCCGGAGGATTACACGGCAGGGTTTCCAATGCATCCCCACAGAGGCATCGAGACAATCAGTTATGTGTATCGCGGATTTATGACTCATAGGGACAGTTTAGGGAATGAGGATACGATTGGTAATGGAGAGGTTCAATGGATGACAGCGGGTTCTGGTATTATGCATGAGGAAAAACTTCCGGCGACTGACAGACTATTAGGGGTGCAGCTTTGGCTTAACCTTCCCGCAAAGGACAAAATGGTTCCACCAGCTTATCACAGCATCAAAAACTCAGAAATTGAGGAAATTGAACTTGATTGTGGTAAATTAAGATTATTAGCAGGGCAATTTAAAGAGAAAAAAGGATATATGAGCAAATATTTGCCCCTGGACTACTATGATATTCACCTTAATCCTAATGCTTCTATAAACTTGAGTACTGATAGAGAGCGTTCAGTTATGATATTTACACTTTTAGGCGATGCTTATATAGGTGGAGAACTGGTAAAGGAAAAGACGGCGGTAAAACTTACCTCTGGTGATCAAGTAGAGATAAAGTCTACAGATAAAAATGCCCAAGTACTATTTATTAGCTCGGTACTCTTGAACGAACCCATAGTTTGGGGCGGTCCTATTGTAATGAACACTAAGGAAGAACTTAATAAAGCTTTTGATGATTTGAAAAAAGGCACATTTATACAGAATACAATATCTTACTCTGTTTGAAGAAGTAATAATCAAATTTTGTTTGCCGATGAAGTAAGAAAACAGTGCAATCAGATTATATTAACAATTGATTTTTATTTATTTACATGTTATAGTAAAGCAATATATTTAGTATATTAGGAAAAACAAATCGGAGGTATAAATGAATTTTAAAAAATATTTTTCTAATAACTCTGCTGTTTTAATTATTATAAGTATTAATATACTTGTCTTTATAGCAATAAATGTATTTCCGAATTTTCGTGATATTTTCCTGTTAAATGCTGATCCCAAAACAACGTTAGAAAAACCATGGACTTTATTAACGGTCTTTTTTTCTCATGAACTACCAATACATGTTCTGATAAACATGTTTTTGATTCTTATCTTTGGTTCTGAGCTTTATAAAGAAACAAATGCAAAAGTGGTTTATTTTGTTTATATCCTTTGTGGGTTTATAAGTAGTATATCGACTTTAATATATGCTTCTTTAATCGGATATAATGGTGGATTAATTGTAGGGGCTTCAGCAGCAGCGTTTGGAATTGTCGCAGCTTATGCTATGCTTCAGCCTGATGTTGTAATTTTAAAATCTAAATCGAAATACTGGCTTATAGCATTATTTATTGTAAATGTAATTTTAACGATAAAAAATCCTCAAGTTTCTGTTGGTGGTCCGGCTCATGCGGTTGGTATCCTGGTGGGATTGCTTTTTGGTTGGATACTAAAGAAAAAGTCAGGCGTAAAGAGCAAAAATTAGTGTCTTTTAGATAAAACATACACATATCAAATCAGGTGTTTTATGAGATCTATGTTTCTTCTGAAAAACGCTTTGATGATTTTGAATTCAATGGGATAACGTACAAATATGTTTCATCGAAAATATCAAGTGGAGTTATAGAGCCTAAAAATACACAGGGAATTCGGGTTACCACACTGGAGCGTACAGTAGTTGACAGTATAAAAGACTTTGAAAAAATCGGAGGTCTTGAAGAACTGCTAAATTGTATAGAATCTATATCACACTTGAATGAAAATAAATTAATCAAGTATTTGGATGCATATAATCTGCAGTTTTTATATCAAAAAGCCGGCTTTCTATTAGAACATTATAAAGACCAATTACAGTTATCTGACGAAGGATAGTACAAAATATGTGAATGAATGGAGGTTGGTGGTTCCAGAATATATTTTTCAAATTAAGAAAGAAAACAAATAGGTTCTTAGGGAAAATGAAAAATCATTGACTTGCAGCAAAAATATAGTTATAAGAAAATTAGCAAATATAAATTTGTGGAGGACAAACACTATGCTTGAAAAAATGGGCGAGTTCTTTGACAAACGGCTGGAAGAATACGAAGAACATCAATTGAATTGTATAGAATCAGCACGTGAATTTTATAAATACACAGCTAAGTGTCTTCCTATGCATTCCGGTTGCCGAGTTATTGATCTTGGCTGCGGAACAGGATTGGAGTTAGACGAATACTTTCCCTTGAATCCGTCAGCAAAGGTTACCGGAATTGATTTGGCTTCCGGTATGCTTAACAGACTGCGGGAAAAGCACAGCGATAAGAAATTGACTCTGACTCTTGGTTCATACTTTGATGTTCCCTTTGGAATTGAACAATTTGATGCGGCTGTTTCGGTAGAATCGCTGCATCATTTCACAGCGGATGAAAAGAGACCTCTATATCAAAAGTTGCAGAAATCATTAAAGACTGATGGGTACTTTATTCTTACGGATTACTTTTCCCTATCTGATGAGGAAGAGGTATTTCACAGAAAAGAACTGCTTTGCCTGAAGGCAGAACAAGATATTAAAGACAATGAGCTCTATCATTATGATACTCCGCTTACTGTCCACCATGAAATTGAATGTCTTTTGTCAGCAGGTTTCTCTTCGGTTGAAATATTAAATCACTGGGGAGCAACATATACTATCAAAGCTATCCGTTAAATTCTGGGCCACTTTTACTAAAAAATAAGCAAATGTACCATTTATTTACAAACAATGACAGTTGTGTATATATTTGATATAATAATATAGGATATCAGATTATGGCAGAGAAAATTTGATCCAAGAAAGTTCAGGAGGATGAAAATCGGTATCATACCGTAATTGAAACCAAATCAAATTGAAGTAGGAAGCTTTTTGCTTATACCATTCTATCAGCTATGTCAGAAAAGGTTAATATGACGTTGCCGATAGGTTGAACTATGCAAAACAGCTATTCAAAGGAGGTCGTGTTAGATATGAGTGAAAAATATGTATGGTATGCCTGTTATGGTTCAAACATTCTGAAGGAAAGATTCATGCACTATATTAAAGGTGGTAAATGCAGATTCAACGATGCTTACTATAATGGATGCAAAGACAAATCAGACCCCTTGGATGAAAGACCATTCACTATACCGCATAAATTGTACTTCGGCATGAACTCACGTAAGTGGGAGAATGACGGAGTTGCATTTTTGCATCCTGAAAAGGACGATTCGATAATGACTCTTGGCAAAATATATAAGATAACATGTGACCAGTTTAAGGACATTCAAAAGCAGGAAGGCGATAGTTGGTATAACAAAATCCTTTGTCTGGGCGAAGTTGACGGGATTCCAGTTAAAACATTTACTCATTCGTGTGTTGTGGATGAGAGAAAACCGTGCGACAAATATATCAATGTTATCATGTTAGGGCTGAAGGAAACGTATCCGAAAATGCCTGATGAAGAAATAGAGCAGTATATAAAAAGGTATATAATGCCATGATGTATATTAAAGCTATAGTAAATATTGAATGTGATAATTATAATCCAGGCAATTCTGAACGGTAAATTGGCAAGCTGTATGTATTCTGAAGACTTGCTGAACTCTGTGTTGTATTTGGTTCGTTAAAGAATCTTCCAAAATCATATGCAGTAATCCCTTTTGTTGAATTTGCTTTTTTGTATGATGAGCAAAGAACGCAGCTTTGGCAGATCTTAAACAATAAGGGTATAGACTTGAGATGTTATAAGGCATTTATTAAATATGTCAAATATTTTTCCACCATTAGTTTATTAGCTTTTGCTGTTTCCATTATACTATATATAATACTGCTAGCCTTTGCACCTTTTTCGGTTTTACAAAAAAGCCAATTTTTACGTCCAATTAT
>JAAYTS010000018.1 GCA_012517995.1 Clostridium sp. | reverse complement strand
GGTTCGATTCCCTTCACCCGCTCCATTTATCTGCCCGTAGCTCAGCTGGATAGAGCAACGGACTTCTAATCCGTAGGTCGGACGTTCGAATCGTCTCGGGCAGGCCAAGAGACTCGGTTTACAAAGCCGAGTTTTTTTGTATATGTCCCAATTCCAATAGATTAGTTACCAAGACAAGAGAAGTTTCTCCTTGTCTTGGTTTATAGGTTTTAGGAATAAAATCCTTATATTCTTTCTCTTTCTTCATAATGGGTATGAAGGAGTTTGTGGGCAAGTTCTCCAAAGGGCTTACCTAAGTATTCTTCATAGAGTTTAAGTATTTCAGCATTTTCATGGGATTTTCTGTACCTTTTATTCCGGTCTTCTCTGTATATTGCTTCTTGTCTTTTTTTAACTATTTCATAATTTCCGTGATGGTATGGTTGACCACCTCCTGCAATACAGCCTCCAGGGCAAGCCATAATCTCAATTACATCATATTGGCTTTTCTCTTCTCGTATTTCCTCTAAAAGGGTACGGGCATTTCCAAGTCCACTTGCAATTCCTATCCTAAGTTCTCTATCCCCTACTTGTACAGTAGCTTTTCTAAGACCATCACTGCCCCTTAACTGATGAAATTCAACATTTTCAAGTTCTTTCCCTGTCAGCCACTTGTGGGCTGTACGGATGGCTGCTTCAACTACTCCTCCAGTAGTTCCAAATATTACAGAAGCACCTGTAGTTTCCCCTAAAGGTTTATCAAATTGGCTTTCAGGCAAATCTTCAAACTTAATGCCTGCTTCCATTATCATTAAACCAAGTTCCCTTGTTGTTACCACTATGTCAACATTGTTGTGCTTGTCCTTAGTAAGCTCAGGGCGTTTGGCTTCAGCTTTTTTTGCTATACAGGGCATTACTGATACAACTACAAAGTTATCAGGGTCAATTTTATTTTTTTCTGCATAATATGTTTTTACTATGGTGCCAAACATTATATGAGGCGATTTACAAGTGGAAGGAACTTTTAATAGTTCAGGGAATTGATGTTCTATAAATTTAACCCATGCAGGACAGCAACTGGTGAGCATTGGAAGGGTTTTGTTATTTTGTATACGGTAAATAAGTTCAGAAGCTTCCTCCATAATAGTGAGATCAGCCCCAAAATCAGTATCAAAAACTGCATCAAATCCCAGTCTTTTAAGGGCTGTTACCATTTTACCTGTTACAATAGTACCAGGCTCCATGCCAAATAACTCACCTAAAGTAACCCGTATTGCAGGGGCAGTTTGAACAATTACATGTTTGTCAGGGTCATTTAAAGCTTCCCACACCTTGTCAATATGATTTACTTCTGTAAGGGCTGCTGTAGGACAAACCTGAACACATTGTCCACAGTAAGTACAGGAGGATTCAACCATGGGAATGTTAAATGCAGGACCTACAAAAGAATTAAAACCTCTGCCTATGCCTGACAGTATTCCACAGGTTTGAACTTCATTGCACATGGTTTCACAACGTCTACAATAGATACATTTATTGGAATCTTTTACTATGGCATCACTGGACAAATCTTTTGGGTAATTCATCCGTTCCCCTTCCCAACGGATTTTTCTTACACCTAGTTCTGCCGCTAAGGACTGTAACTCACAATTTGTATTTTTAGGGCATGTAAAGCATTCATTGGGATGATTGGACAATAAAAGTTCTACAGCCATTCTTCTTGCGGTTATAGCTTTTAATGTATCAGTACGTATTACCATTCCCTCAGTTATTTTTGTTACACATGAGGGCACCAGCTTATTTCTGTTGTTTGTTGAATCTACAAGTTCAACCATACATACCCGACAGGAGGCTGTTTGATTTACCATTTTTATATCATGTAAATCCAGATGGCATAAGGTGGGTATTTTTACTCCAACCTGGCCGGCTGCCTCTAATATAGTGATGCCTTCAGGAAATTGTAACTCATAATCATTTATTGTGACATTTAACATTTTTTTATTTTCAGCCATTATTTCACCTCTTTGGTTTTAAGACTCAATTCCTATTTTATTTTTTACCTCAAACTTTCCTTCACCCTGTGGGTTGTCTACATCCTTAATTAAAGCCAAATATTCATCCCAAAAGTACTTCATGGTGCTTATAACAGGGTTTGGTGCTGTTTGTCCAAGACCACAAAGGGAACTATCCTTAATCATATATGCCAACTGTTTCATAGCATCAAGGTCAGCCATGGTGGCTTTTCCACTGGTTATTTTATTTAACATTTCATAAAGGCGTTTTGTTCCTATTCGGCAAGGCGTACATCTGCCGCATGACTCATCCATGGTAAACTCCAGATAAAACTTTGCAATGTCTACCATATTATCTGTTTCGTCCATGACAATCATTCCACCTGACCCCATCATTGAGCCGATACCTAGCAGGCTGTCATAGTCAATGGGGGTGTCCAATTCATTTTCTGTAATAACACCTCCAGAAGGGCCACCTGTTTGAACAGCTTTAAATTTTTTTCCTCCTTGTATTCCTCCGCCAATATCATAAATAATTTCTCTTAAAGTGATTCCCATGGGAACTTCCACAAGTCCCACATTGTTAATCTTTCCTGCCAGTGCAAAAACCTTTGTTCCCTTACTATTTTCAGTGCCAATGGAAAGGAACCAATCAGCCCCTTTTGTTATAATTGGTGGAATGTTTGAGAAGGTTTCGACATTATTTACACAGGTAGGATATCCCCAATATCCCTCTTCTGCAGGGTATGGCGGCTTGTAATTTGGTTCTCCTCTTTTGCCTTCACATGAATTTATAAGGGCAGTTTCTTCACCACATACAAAGGCGCCGGCTCCATATTTTATATCAATATCAAAACTAAAATCTGTTTCAAAAATATTTTTTCCCAGAAGCCCAAGCTCCCTTGCCTGTTCTAATGCTGTTTTAAGGCGTTTTATAGCAAGAGGGTACTCGGCACGGATATAAATAATGCCTTTATCTGCACCAATTGCATAGCCTCCTATTGCCATTGCTTCTATTACACTGTGAGGGTCACCTTCTAGAATACTTCTGTCCATAAAGGCTCCTGGGTCACCTTCATCCCCATTGCATACAATAAATTTCACATCACTTTTTTGTTTTTTGGCAATTTCCCATTTGATGCCTGTAGGAAAGCCCCCGCCACCGCGACCACGAAGTTTTGATTTTTTAACTGTTTCTATAACTTCATCTCTAGACATCTTTGTTATAGCTTTACCTAATGCTTCATACCCTCCTAAAGCTATGTATTCGTAGATGTCCTCTGGATCTATAAGTCCACAGTTTCTCAATGCTATACGCAACTGTTTTTTATAAAAGGGCATATTTTCCTGTGTATCAATTTTCTCCTTTTCATAAGGCTCTTTATATAAAAGTCTTTCAACCTTTCTGCCTTTAATAATATGCTCATCTATAATATCTTTGGCATCTTTTGGACCAACACGAACATAAAACACATTTTCAGGTTCTATTTTCACTATTGGTCCCTGTTCACAAAAGCCAAAGCAGCCGGTTTTAATAATTTTTGCCTCTTTTTCATAACCTCTTGCTTTTAATATAAGTTCAAGGTTTCTTTGTACCTTTTCGGCTTCACTGGCTAAGCAGCCTGTACCACCACAGACAAGAATATTTGTGCGAGTTATTGCCATTTTTAGCCTCCTTTTTTATTGATAATTCTTATTTTGTGTTGATTATATCCTTTCAAAATCTACTTTAAGTACTAAACTTTCCACAGGCTTTCCCTGCTTTATGTGATTATTTACTATTAGGGGTACTTTATCTTTTTTTATATTCCCATATATTACAGGAGCGTGTCCGGGTACATTTACCTGTACAATAGGTTCTGAGTGGCAGTATCCAATGCATCCAACAGCTATAATTTTTACATTTTCAATTTTATTTAATGACATTTCCTTTATAAATGCGTTAAGGGTTTCTCTTGCACCAGAGGAAATACCACAGGTTGCCATCCCTATACGTATTTCAATTTTATCCTCTTTATCATCTCCGGTATTTCTTAGACGTATTTTATTTTCATGTTCTTCACGTATTTTTTGCAGTTCCTCCAATGATTTTATTTTCATACCACACCTCCCTGGCTTTTTGAAACTTAATTATTTCTGTAATGGTTTATAATATCGTCTAAATCCTCTTCTTTTACACGTCCATATACTTTGTCATCTACCATAACAACAGGGGCTAGTCCACATGCCCCAACACATCGGATATCTTTTAAGGCAAACAGTCCATCTTCTGTAACTTCATTGGACTTAATACCTAATTTTTCTTTTAGCCTTTCAAGAATTTTATCAGCACCTCTTACAAAACAGGCGGTTCCCATACAAACACTTATGGTGTGTTTTCCCCCTGGTTTTGTAGTAAAGTATGAGTAGAAGCTTACCACACCAAAAACTTCTGCTCCTGGAATTCCTAGTTTTCTTGCCACATAAAGCTGTACATCCCTTGGAAGGTATCCAAATATTTGTTGAGCTTTGTGAAGTATTTCAACTAATGCTCCTTTGGTGGTTTTTAATCCATCAATAAATGCTTCAAGTTCATTAAATTTTTCTTCAGGTAAATCTTTACTTACAGGCTTAGTTATGCTAATAGACTGGGGTTTTGTCAAAATGTTCACCATCCTTTTAAAATTTTGAGCATTAAAATTGCAGTCCTATATAATATTTCCTTATTAGTAAAGTTTATTACTTAATAGAACATGTAAAAGTAAAAAACAATTTATATATTTGAGACATTAAAAAAACTTTGATATTTACTAGAGGAACCTGATTTTAGATGAAAGTTTATGTATTTTTTAAAAAAATAAAGAAGGAAATTTAGTGTTAATGTAGAATATATATAATAAGATAGTCAAAAAATTAACAAGGTGGATGAATGATTAATTAATATTCTTTCTATAACGTAAATCTTACTAAATTTTAAAAGTCAACTATTATCCTAAACAAAAATTGAAGAAAGGTCTATTATTCTTACATTCTAAAGTTATACAAACAATTTAGATGAGGAATAGTATTGGTTTTGTTTTCAAAACCATTGCACAAGGAGGTGTGAAATGGGTTGTCTGAAACATTAGGAGGGAATTTATTGGTACAGCAGGATAAAACCCTAAAAAATGAGTTTTTGACATTGCCATTGAAATGGAGTACTACGAAATCTAAGTAGTACAGCATAAAAATCAAGGAGGATTAAATAATGAATTGGTTTTATAATTTAAAAATATCAGCAAAGCTAATTATAGGATTTTTGTTAGTTGCAATAATTGCAGGAATAGTTGGTATTGTTGGACTAGTAAATATCAATAATATAAGTGAAGCAGATGCACTTTTGTATGAAGAAAATACATTAGGAATTGAGTATATAGGTATTGCTAGCGTATATTATCAGAGGATAAGATTTAATACTGTAAAAACCATGTTGCTTGATGATGAAGAGATTATAAATACCTGTATTGATAATGTAAAGAATTATTTTGCAGAAGTAGATAATTACCTAAGCTTATATGAAGGAAGAATTGCTTCAGAGGAAGAACGTATATATTTTAATGGATTGAAGGGGCAATGGGCTGAGTATGTGGAAGCAATAAAAAACACAATAGAACTTGTTTTAGCTGGTGAAAAAGAAGAGGCATTAACATTGGTGCTGGGGGAAATTGCCGGTATGGGGGATTCACTTATGCAGTCCTTTCAGGAAATAATTGATTATAATTCAGATATGGGTCATGAGAGAATGACGGAGAATGAAAAAATTGCCAGCGTTGCTTCAGTGACAATGATTGCTACAATAATTATTAGTATATTTGTTGCTATTATTTTAGGAGGGTTTATATCCCGTATTATAAGCAGACCTATAAATGAAATGGTTGATGCTGCTGATAAACTTGCTTTAGGAGATGTGGAAGTCAATGTTGAAGCTAAAACTAAAGATGAAATTGGTAGTTTGACAAAGTCCTTTGGAAAAATGATTGAGAATATTCGTGAACAGGCTTATGCAGTAGAAAAGATTGCAGCTGGTGATTTGACGGTAGAATTAAAAGTAAAATCTGAGAAGGATGTGCTTGGTAAAAAACTCAACGAAATGATTGAAAAAAATAATGAGCTTCTTGGAAATATCAATGCTGCAGCAGAGCAGGTGGCAGCTGGGGCAAAACAAATATCAGATTCAAGTGTGCAGCTTTCACAAGGTTCTACAGAACAGGCAAGTACAGTACAACAGCTAACTTCATCCCTTGAAGAAGTGTCTACACAGACAAAACAAAATGCCAAAAATGCAAATGAGGCAAATACATTGGCAGAGGCTGTTAGAGATAATGCCCAACAAGGAAGTGGGCAGATGTCTGATATGCTTAAAGCTATGGAAGAAATAAACAATTCCTCTTCAGACATATCAAGAATAATAAAGGTAATTGATGAAATAGCCTTTCAGACTAACATTCTTGCACTGAATGCAGCAGTTGAAGCAGCAAGAGCAGGGCAGCATGGCAAGGGATTTGCTGTTGTAGCTGAAGAAGTCAGAAATCTTGCAGCAAGGTCTGCTAATGCAGCAAAGGAAACTACAGAACTTATTGAAGGTTCAATTAAGAGAACTGAAAATGGTACAAGAATAGCAAAAGAAACATCAGAATCCCTTAATAAAATAGTGGAAGGTGTTGAGAAGGCAGCTGCTTTAGTTAATAATATAGATATTGCTTCTAATGAGCAGGCTGCAGCTATTGAGCAGATAAATCAGGGAATTATACAAGTGTCTCAAGTTATACAGGCTAATTCAGCTACATCTGAAGAAAGTGCGGCTGCAAGTGAAGAATTAAGTACTCAGGCTGAGCTTTTAAGAGATTCTGTCCACAAATTCAAGTTAAAAGATATAACCACTTCATCCCGCAATAGATATAATGAAATTAGTCCTGAAATTATTAAAATGATTAAAGATGCTACTGAAAATAAAAATCAAAGTGATGTTAATAATACAAAGGAAGAAAATTCAATTGATACATTAAGTTTAAACTGGGACTATAAAAAATAACTTTAAATGATTAAGATATACAAAAAACGGAGTATAAAGCATATGTACTCCGTTTTTTTCCTTTGATATTATTTTAGGGGAAGGTGTGCAATTACTTCAGTATCTAATATAGGTGAAAAAGAGGGAACTCTTCTCATTGATGCAAAGTTACTAATTAATAATATAAATAAAATTGTAAGTAAAAGAAATACAATTGAACGTATAATATGTTTTTTTTGAAGAGTTATAAAATAAACATTTTTCATAAAAAAAACCATCCTTTTGATAATAAATCATTTTATAATATCTATTCATTTAAATTTTAAAATAGAATTTAATGCAAAAAATAATTTTAAAAAAATTTTAAATTATTTGAATAAAAAAATAATAAAAGGTTAATACTTAAATTGACCTCACAAAATACATTTTAACCCCCTAATAAATGCCTTGGTGTAATGCTTGGGCATTTATTTTTTTCCTTTCATTAATATTTCTATAATGGTATAATATACGAAAGACTTAAGATTTATGGAGGGATATACCATTATATTTAGTCATTTAGCAAAAAAGGTGATAAGTTTGCCTAAAGACAATTCTAAACTGATTTTAAAAGGTCCTACTGGAAGTGGTAAATCCACTTTGTTATTGGAAAGATACAAATATATGGTGTCAGAACTTAAAATACCCAGCGAAAAAATACTTATTCTCCTATTAAACAGAACCCAATCATTAGAGTGGAGAACTAAAACAATACTTGACCATTCTGGGGCTATTTTAAGGACTTCCTATTATGGATTTATACAGGAAGAAATAAAGACATATTACCCTATTTTATTAAAAAATTGCCATGAAATAAAAAATAAAAATGTAAAACCGGTGTTTTTGACCTTTGAGGCAGCCCAGTTTTTAGTGTCTGTAGTTATTGAGTGGAGAAGACAAAATAAAGGGGCTTTTGAAGGGGTTACCTCCTTTACAGACCGTCTTGCAATTGACCTTACTTCAAACCTGGTAAGGGCTGCCATTTCAGATATTCCATATGATGAAATAGGAAAGAGGCTGTATTCTGCTTTAGAAAAAAAGGATGAGTTAAAAAAGAACATATATGTTGAAGCAGATGACATTTTAAAAAGATATAGAAAACGCTGTATAGAGCTTGGAATATTTGATTTCGGAATGGCTGTGGAACTTTATAATAATTATCTTTTAAAAGATTCTACATATAAAGAGCAATTATTTAAAAGAATTCAGCACCTTATTGTAGATAATATAGAAGAATGTGTTCCAACGGAAGTTGATTTTATAAATATGCTGATGCCAAATCTTAAAACATGTCTTTTAGCATACAATCATGAAGGTGGCTATGGGGAGGCTTTTGGCAGCAATCATGAATATACAAAAAGACAGTTGATAGATAAATTAAAAACCGTTGAAATGCAGGAATGTTATACATGCAAGGAGTTTATGACTGAGTTTTCAGATATGTTGTTTGACAATATAAGGAATGGGAAAACTTATAAATTTAAATCAAGACCTGAAATTGAAAGGGTACCTCCTTTTGAACTTAGAAGTGAAATGCTTGAAAATATAGGTGAGAGAATAATAAATCTTATTGAGAAAGAGGGCTATGAGCCATCAGATATAGTTGTAATTTCCAATTATGCAGATCCAGTTACAGAGTTTGTTATAGCAAGAGCTTTAGAAAACAGAGGATATGAAATTAAAAACCTTACTAGAAAGAATAGGGTTATAGATAATCCTTTTTCACAAGGCTTAATAACTTTAGCACAGCTGTGCCATCCCACATACGGCTTTATGCCAGGAAGGGATGATGTTAAATCTCTTATAAGGGTGGTTTTAAAAATTGATCCTATAAGAAGTTCTATGCTTGCAGGAGAGGTATTAAGCCAAAGACCCTTTGCCCAGTTTCCTGATATAGAGTTTCCAGGGCTTGTAGAGAGGGTGGGCTATTATAATGTTGAAAAATATGAATATATTAGAGAATGGATAAAAGAATACAGAGAGAGGGAAGAACCACTTAAGATACATGAATTTTTTCAAAGGGTTTTTTTGGAGATACTTATTTCAGATGAAATGTCCCAAAATGATATTCTTGAAGCAAAAAAACTTATTGATAGTGCTCAGTCTTTTGTAGATGTGGTTTCAAGATTTAACAGAAATGCCAGTAGGGATTTTCTGGATGTGGTGAGAAAGGGAATAAAGTCAGCAGAGAGCATATTTGAGTTAGAAGAAAAGCTTAGCGGGAATTTTGTTCTTTTATCAACTCCAGTGGCTTATCTTGCAAGTTCTTTAGAAAGCAAAGTGACTATTATTACAAGTCTTAGCAGCAGTCACTGGACACCAAGGAGTGTAAAGGAAATAACAAATTTACATGTTCTTACAAAGACTTGGAATCCAAAAGATATTTATACAGAAGATATTGAAGAGGAAAATCAAAAACGCTATGTGGCAGTTTTAATGAGGTCAATTTTAAAAAGATGCGGGGAAAAGGTTATAACTTTTGAATCTATGCTGTCAGCTAATGGTTATGAAAATGACGGTATATTGTCAGAATATTTTGATGAGCTTATTGTATCAGGAAGAGAATAGTTTTAAATGAAGTGTTATAATGTTATAATAGCGTATGATGAAAAAATTAAGGATGATAAAGAGAGGGTGATATAGTGTTATTGGGAATTTTACTTATACTATTTGGATTTGTTATGATATTTCTTCCTAAAGTTTTGTCTAAGGCTTCTGAAAAGATGGAGAATTATAAATTTGAAGAACCGTCTAAATCTAAAGCAATAATAACATATATAGGTGGCGTTCTTTGCATTGTTGTAGGAATTTTAAATATAATATTTCAAAAATAAGTTGCATTAAAAATCCACCTTTTCATTTTTACGACCTCTTTTCCTTTTCTGCAAATTATCAAATTGGTAAAACATCTTAAAAGTAATTATGAAATTTTAAATACTGTTTTTCTTATAAATGTAGCTTTACAAATATTATACACAATATATTAATAATTTGTAAATTTTTTAAAAAACTTCATGAATGTTGTAAAATATTTCATGTTATTTTCATGTTATAATGTATACAGGTGAATGCATGTATTTTAAAACAGGGCTTTGGAGGGGGACTATGGGACTTAGAAAAGGGCAAAAAGAGCTGGTGGAGCAGTACCGGGGCGGATATTGTGCAATACCTGCCATCCCCGGAGGGGGGAAAACTTATTCCCTTACCCAGTGGGCGGTTGAAATGATAAGCAAGGGCTTACACAGACCGGGAAAGATACTTATTGTTACATATATGAATAGTGCTGTTAATAATTTTAAGCAAAGAATTGCATCAGAACTTCAAAAAAGAGATATTCTAGGTACAAAAGATTATTTTGTATCCACAATACATGGTCTTTGCCTTCAGATAATAAAAGAAAAACCTGATCTTGTCATTACCAATGAGGAATTTGATGTAATTGACGGTGTTGAAAAAATACATTTGATTTCAAATGCAATTGATGAATGGAAAAGGCATAATGAAAGAGAATTTAGATTGTATTTAGATATAGATAATATATCTGCAGGAAAAGCCCAGGAAATTTATAAAAATTGGCATGACAGGCTTTGCAATATTATGCTTTCTGCCATAGGTGATTTTAAAGTGCGTGGAATAACTTCCGGGGATGCAAAAAAGCTTTGTAAAAACATTCATAAAGACTCTATACTAAACTGGGCATGTCAAATATATGAAATCTATGACAGGCAGCTTAAAATAAGAGGATATTTAGATTTTGATGATATGCTTTACAATGCAAGAAAAATGCTTCTAGAAGATGAACATCTTTTAGAAAAATACCAAAGAACATATTCATTTGTATGTGAAGATGAAGCTCAGGATTCTAATTACATTCAAAGTGAAATATTAAAAATGATAGCAAACGGCAATCTTTTAAGGGTGGGGGATAGTAATCAGGCTATATGTGGCAGCTTTAGCAACAGTGATTTCACTCTTTTTAAAAGTTTTTGTGAAGACCCTTCCACAACTGTATATAGGATTACCCAATCCAGCAGAAATACAAAAGAAATAATTGATTTGGCAAACTATTTTGTAAGGTATGTAAGAGAAAGCCATCCTGTTTTAGAGTGCCGGGAAAGCCTTCTTCCCCAGTACATAGAACCAGTTGATGAAAAAGATGATATGCCAAATCCTAAAATAGACGAATATGGGATAAAGGCTGCTGTATTTGATTCCTGGGTAGATGAGGCCAGGGCAGTTGTAAATAGAGCTTCTTACATGTTAAAAAAGCATCCAGACAAGACCATTGCAATTTTAGTTCCCAGTAGCTGGAGAATGAGAGTGGTTTTAAACATGCTAGATGATGAAAAAATACCTTATGAGCATCTTGAAAATACATCAAATGAAAAAAACAAGACAGTTAGAAAACTTGGACGGGTTATAGATTTTATTGCCTTGCCTGAAAGCGGTGAAAAGCTTTTCTATATGTTAGATGAGTGCTTTTTACCAGATTCCTATGAAGAAGAAAATGGAGAAGTTGAGAATAAAGAGGAAGAAAAAACAAATGACCAAAAGAAACTGCTTAAAAGTTTTTTAAAAAACTATCCTGTGGAAAAGCTTCTTTATCCAGTGGCAGGGGAGATTGAAATTTCAGAAATACCAGAAGAACTTTTAAAAAGTGATATATGGTCAGATTTTACAAAGAATATGGAAACAATGAGGGAATTTTTAGAATTTCCAAATGCTATTGTAGAAAAGCTTATTTTATTTATATCTGAAAAATTAAAGTTTGAAAGAGAAGAGAGAGCAATAGCACAAAAGGTTGCAGGGGATGTAAGATATCTTATGAACCAGGATATTCACTGGAAACTTAGTGACCTTGCATTAGAACTTTTAAGTCCTAAAAATAGGTTTAACTTTTTTTCAGGGGTGGTATGGGAATTAAAAGGCTATGAACCAACGCCGGGACAGATTACCCTGGCAACTTACCATAAATCAAAGGGGCTTGAGTGGGATATTGTCTTTTTAACAAGCATTAATAGTTGGGAATTTCCTGTTACATTAGAAGATAAATTTGTAGGTGAACACTGGTTTTTAAAAGAGAAATTTAAAAATCCCCAGGCAATATTAAAATCAGAAATGGAAAAGGTTTTAAATGAAGGGGATGGGAAAGAACAGGTACTAAAGTCAAAGCTTGAGGCAATTTCAGAAAGGGCAAGACTTTTGTATGTGGGTATTACTCGGGCAAAAAAGTATTTGTTTTTGACATCACATCAATACAATGTAGGGAAAAAAAATGAAGCACTTCCTTCAAAATATATTTTAGAACTAAAAAAATATATTGAAGAGGAGGGAAGTAAAGAATGAAGGATTTAAGATTTGTACATTATTTTTTGTTTACCCAGCATTCTCTTTCAACATTTGAAAAATGCCCTTTAAAATTTAAAAAAAGGTATTTGGAAAATTTAAAATGGGACAATTATTTAGGAGAGGAAATTAGAAAAAGGCTTGAGATGGGAAACAACTTTCATCTTATGGCATATAGGTATTTTCAAGGAATAGACCCGGGGATTACAGAGGATGTGGAAGGATATGAAGAACTAGACAGGTGGGTTTCTTCTCTTATGAGAAATTTTAAAAAGGAGGAGAAAAAAAGGTATCTTCCAGAGTATAAGCTTAGAATGTCTAAAGGAGTTTTAAGGCTTGAGGCAAATTATGATTTGATTATTATAGATGGGAACAATGTTGAAATTTGGGACTGGAAAACACATGTTAAAGATAAAGAAAACCCTAAAAAAGATGAAAATCTTCAGAGAATAAGGCTTAAAAGAAGCCTTCAAACGCTGGTTTATCTCTATGTTCTAAAGGAAGGAATGAAGCTTTTAACAGAAAAAGAAATACCATGTGAAAATATAAGTATGTATTACTGGCGACCTGAGCCTAAAAAAGTGTTGGCAGAAATAAAATATAGTGATGAAATGCACTCAAACTTTGAGAAACAGTTAAAGGACAAAATTGAAAGGATACTAGGGTACGATTACTCAAACTTTGATAAAACTTTGTACAAAAAAAGCTGTACATACTGTGAATTTAATTGGTTTTGCAATAATGAGAAAATAGACTATAAAAAAATGGAAGAAGATGAAGATTTTTTAGACCAATTAGAGTGGGATGATATTGAGGAGCTGATTTAGAAAAGTGGATGTAAGAATAAATATATTTAATGAAAGAGTAAAAATTCCCATAGAGCTTATAGAAGCCTGTGGGGGGGATGAGCTTATTGCAAGGATATTTTACAACAGGGGATATAAAGACCCTGAAACCGTTAAAATCATGCTAAATGATGAATACTATAAGCCTACCCTGCCAAGTGAGTTTCCAGGTATGGAAAGGGCGGTAAAAAGGATTTTGAAGGCAATAGATTCTAAAGAATTAATATGTATCTATGGGGACTATGATGTGGACGGTGTAACAAGTACAGTTACCCTTGTAGAATGTCTTAAAAACTATACAGAGTCTGTAATTTATCATGTTCCGGATCGGTTTACAGAAGGATATGGAATGAATGAAGAAGTTGTTAAAAGTCTTTATGAAAAAGGGGTATCCCTTATAATAACCTGTGATTGTGGTATATCCAATGTAAATGAGATAAATCTTGCAAAAGAGCTTAAAATGGATGTAATACTAACTGACCACCACAGTATTCCTGATGAAACTCCAGATGCATATGTTATATTAAATCCCAAACTTTTAGAAGAAGGGCACAGGGCAAGAAATATTTCAGGCTGTGCCATGGCATATTTTTTGTGCTTAGCTGTTTTAAAAGAAAAGGGAGAAGAATATATTGGGGACAGGTTCTTAGACCTTTTGGCAATGTCACTAATTGCAGATGTGGTAAGCCTTAATGGTGAAAACAGATATCTTTTAAAAAAGTCACTGCCAGCTTTGATTAATACAAAAAGGGTTGGCCTTAGTGAACTTTTTGAAATAGCCAGCAAAAGCGGGAGTATAGATAATGAAGAGGATATTGCATTTCAAATTGCACCAAGAATAAATGCAGCAGGAAGAATGGAAACGGCAAAATTGCCAGTTGAGCTGCTTTTATGTAAAAATAAGGATTTAGCTAAAGAAATGGCAGAAAAAATTGATATTCTTAACAGTGAAAGAAAAAGAATTCAACAAAAAATAATTGATGAAGCTATAGAAATGGTGGAGACACAGAAAAAAAACAAGACGGTTTTGGTGCTGTATGGAGAGTTTTGGCATCATGGAATAGTAGGAATAGCAGCAGGGAGAATTTGTGAGCTGTATAAAAAACCTGCAATACTCCTTTCAATTAAAGACGATGGAAGTACAATAGTGGGTTCAGCCAGATCAATAGAAGAAATAAATATATATGAGCTTATAAAAGAATGCAGCGGAAAGCTTTTAAAATTTGGCGGTCACTCACAGGCAGCAGGTCTTTCGTTAAAAAAAGAAAACCTTGAGGATTTTGTTAGGGAAATTGAAATAGCAGCAGAAAAAAGGTACTTTATAAAAGATACAATAATAGCAAATGTGGATGCAGAGCTTTTCTTTGAAGAGATATCAGAAGAACTTCTTACAAGGCTTCAAAGTGCTGGACCTTACGGAGAGGGGTTTTCTCCTCCTGAGTTTTATTCTTCAAATATAAGAGTTGTAAGTGATAGGAAGACTGAAAAAAATCATCATATAATGGTTGTAGAAGACGAAAACAATATAAGAATTTCAGCTGTAAAATGGTTTGGGGAAGATGAGTCTTTAGAGGGAAAGGTTTTTGACATCACCTACAAAGTGGGAATAAATACCTATAGAGGCAGTAATAATATTCAGTTAACAATAGGCCATATGGTTGAAAGTCCGGGTGTTAGAAAGCTACTTTTTGAAGGAAATATTATTGACGAGAGAAAGACCGGTTTAAATACTCTTTTATTAAAATACAAAGATGCACAAATTTTTTATGAAGGGTTAAAATCCCTATGTCCCATAGACGGTAGTGTAGATAGATTTAATATAAAACCTAAAAAAGATGTTGTTTTTCTTTCACCTCCTGCAAACACAGCAATATTTAGAGAAGTTGTAGCTTTAGCTAATCCAGAAAATATAATTATCAACTTTACCCTGCCGCCGGATTATTCATTTAAAGGATTTTTAATGAATTTTCTAGGAATAATAAAATATACTATAAAGAACAAGGGTGGCAGAGAATACATTGAGGTTTTTTCCAAAAAGCTTTGTGTTGAGGAAGGAGTTATTAAAGCTAGCCTTAAATATCTTAGGGCAAAAGGTATCATTAATTATATTTTAAGTGAGGACCATAGCAAAGTATTTGTATTTCAAGGAAGAGGAGAAGGAAAAAATACAAATATTGTTTTTGTAGAAAAAAGCTTAAAAAATGCTCTTTTAGAAAAAAACGCATACAAGGATTTTATATTAAATATGGATAAGGAGAAATTTAAAGAATATTTAAAATGATATTTTTTCTAAATATAAATTTACTATTAACTCTATAATAAATACATGATATAATTATCTTAAGACAATAATTTGACTATATTTTTTAACAATACTTTCTAGAACTTAATAAAGGAAATGAAGAAATAAATTAATAAAGGAAGAGGTCAAATAAGTGAAAAAAATTATTGTGACTTTAATAATAACTATATTCTTGATTACATTTGTATTATTATTCAGTTTGCCCATAGTTGCAGAAAGTACACTTCCAATTACGGGAAGGATCATTACAGCTATAATAGCCATTACTATTCTAGTGTTTATTATTAGAGTATTAGTTGAAAGATTATTGGAAATAAAGGAGGAAGATAAAGATGATCTTAGTAAATACTGATTTTATACCAGGAAAAGAATTTGAAGTTTTAAGTATTGTTAAAGGATCTACAATTCAGACAAGGCATGTGGGAAAAGATATTATGAGCGGACTTAAAAACATAGTAGGGGGTGAGTTAAAGGCATATGTTGAAATGGTTAACCATGCAAGAGCGCTAGCAACAAAGAGAATGGTTGAAGAGGCAGAACAATTAGGAGCAGATGCAGTTATTAATATTAGGTATTCTACATGCAGTATAATGCAGGGAGCAGCAGAAATCTTAGTGTATGGAACTGCTGTTAAATTCAAATAAGTTAAAATAAAGCTATAGTTATAATTATTAATAGCTACAAGGTACATTGCTGACTGCTGCCAATGTTATTATTTAATTTTTAAATTATTATTTTTAAGAAAGTATGAAGGGCGGTCGTTTGTATTATGAATAATAATTATTTAAAACAGTATGTGGGAAGAAGGGTTGTTTTGTATCTTTCCCTTTGGTCAAAAATTTTAAGATTGGGTACAAGGGGAGTGATAAGTGATTGTAAAGGTGGATGGGTAGAGATAAAAAGGAATAAGAAGTTGGAATATATTAATATAAGTAAAATTTATAGTTTCAAGCTCCTTGATTAAATAAGGTGGAGACTTTGCCCCACCCGTTGCGTTAAGGAAATTTTATTTTATTTACTATTTTTGTACGGCTAGTTATAAAAAGTATTTTATTATAAGCCGTTATTTTTTATGATGTCCTTATATAGATAACCACTATTTTTTATTGTTCTTTTCTGGCTTTTATGGTCTACATGTATAATACCAAATCTTTTGGAATATCCATAACTCCATTCAAAATTATCCAATAAAGACCACAAATAATAGCCTTTTAAATTTACACCTTTTTCAATAGCTTTATGTGCATGAATTAAGTGTTCTTTAATATACTCCATTCTTTCAACATCGTTAATATTGCCGTTTTCATCTATTTTATCATCAAAGGCAGCACCATTTTCACTTATAATTATATCTATTTTATTGCAGTCATTGTCAAGACGTAAAAGAAGGTCATATAAGCCTTTTGGGTATATAATCCAATCCATTTCAGTTCTTTCAAACTGGGAAAGTTCATTATTTATGTCTACAAAACCATCAACAGGATGGTGTTTTACAAATTCTGATGAGTAATAATTTATTGCCAAAAAGTCTATAGCAGCACCAATTATTTTCATATCTTCTGGAAGATAATTAAATTCAACTCCTCTATCTGAATAAAACTTAACTATATCCTGAGGATATTCACCTTTAAAAACAGGATGTATAAACCATTTATTTAAAACCCCGTCTGCTAATTCGCAAGCCTTTATATCTTCTATTTTATCTGATGCAGGATATTTTGTTGCAAAGTTTGGTGCTATACCAATTTTACCTGGAAGGTTAAGTTGTCTGTAAGCACTAACAGCTTTCCCGTGTGATAGCAAAAGATTATGAAACACTTCTAAAGTAGTTTTTAAATTTTTAATTCCAGGGGCATGAACTCCTCTCATGTTACCTAAAAAGGCAACTATCCAAGGTTCGTTTTGAGTAACCCAAAAGGGGACAATATCTCCTAATTTTTCGAATAAGAGTCCGACATAGTCAACAAAATAATCAGTTACATCCCTGTTAGCCCATCCTCCTATATCCTGGAGTTTTTGAGGGAGGTCCCAGTGGTAAAGGGTTATAGAAGGCTTAATGTCATTTTCTAACAGTTCATAAGTAAGCCTTTTATAAAAGTCCAGTCCTTTTTCATTGTACTGTCCCTTCCCTTCAGGAAAAATTCTAGGCCAGGAAATAGAATATCTATAGGATTGAAGTCCAATTTCCTTCATTAAGGCAATGTCTTCTTTATATCTATGATAATGATCACAAGCCACGTCACCAGTGTCACCATTTATAATGGTTCCAGGTGTATGGCAGAAGCGATCCCATATAGATTCGCCTTTTCCGTCTTGGTCAAAAGCACCTTCAATTTGATAAGACGATGTTGCACTACCCCATATAAAATCTTTTGGAAATGTAATTTTAGACATTTTTTCACATCCTTATAATATTTTAATTTAAAAAAAGTTTTATAAAATGTTCTTAATTATACATTGTAATTGTCTTATCACACATTATATTTAAAGTATAAGTGAAAGACAAGGGGGGGAGCAGCAAAATAATTATCGGAAGAATTAAACATATTTTATACATATAATTAAAATATCTGTGTAAATTATATCAAGAAGTATATATACCTAGCTAAAAATTGACCTCTTGTATGCAGGCATTATTTGTGCTATAATTTATGGAAACTATTAATGTAAAAGCAATGATAGAGAGAGTAGACAGCTTTTGGCTATTTAAAGAGAAAAAATACCATAGGCTGAAAGTATTTTTAAAAGGCTGGCTGTTGAAGTTCACTCTGGAGCTGTATCCTGAACATTGATATAAGTAGGAGATACCGGGGGCAAACCGTTATTTGCATTGAGTGTTTATACATTTTTCATGTATAAAAAGTTGGGTGGTACCGCGAGATGACCTTCGTCCCATATGGGAAGGAAGGTTTTTTATATGTTTCATTAAAAAATATGTATATTTTGCATATACAAAAATTTCAAATTTTTTTTTGACGGATGATATCATTAAGATTATAAGGAGGAGTAAAAGCATGAAAGAACAGTTAAACAACATTAGAAATAAAGCAGAAGCGGAGATAGCTAATGTTGCGGATATTACGAGTTTAGAAAATGTAAGAGTCAAATACTTAGGAAAAAAAGGGGAACTCACTTCTGTACTAAGGGGTATGGGTTCACTGACGCCAGAAGAAAGACCTGTGGTAGGTCAGATGGCAAATGAAATAAGAAGTTTTCTGGAAAATAGGTTGGTGGAAGTTAAAAAAGAACTTGCAAACAAAGAGAGAGAATTAAAGCTTCAAGAGGAAGTTATAGATGTAACCATGCCTGGCAAGAGAAAAGTTTTGGGTAAAAAACATCCCCTTACCAATGTTATAGATGAAATTACTGAAGTTTTTATTGGAATGGGTTATGAAATTGCAGAAGGTCCTGAAGTTGAAAAGGATTACTATAACTTTGAAGCACTAAATATCCCTGAAAATCATCCTGCAAAAGATGTTCAGGATACATTTTATATAAATGGAGATATACTTTTAAGAACTCAAACTTCACCTGTTCAGATAAGAGTGATGGAGAACAAAAAGCCTCCAATTAAGATAATTTGTCCAGGAAGAGTTTATCGTTCTGATGCAGTAGATGCAACTCATTCTCCTATATTTCATCAGGTAGAGGGTCTTGTAGTAGATAAAGGTGTTACAATGGGAGATTTAATTGGAACATTAAAGGTATTTGCAAAAAGCATGTTTGGAGAGAAAACTGATATAAGGCTTAGACCACATCACTTTCCTTTCACTGAACCTAGCGCAGAGGTTGATGTTTCATGTTGGGCTTGCGGAGGAAAAGGATGTAGAGTTTGTAAAGACGAAGGCTGGATTGAAATTTTAGGTGCAGGAATGGTACATCCTAAAGTTTTAGAAGTGTGTGGTATAGACTCTACAGTGTATAGCGGTTTTGCCTTTGGGCTTGGTGCTGAAAGAACAGCAATGGGAAGATTTAATATTGATGATTTAAGACTGTTATATGAAAATGATATAAGATTTTTAAAACAGTTTTAGTAAAATATACAAGAATATAGAATATATTTTGAAAGGAGTAGTATTAATATGAAAGCACCGATAAGTTGGCTTAAAGATTATGTTGATATAGATGTAGAAGTTAAAGAATTTGCAGATAAAATGACTATGTCTGGTTCTAAAGTTGAGGGACTTGAGGTACAGGGAGAAGAAATCAGCAAAGTTGTAGTTGGTAAAATTTTATCAATAGAAAAGCATCCTGATGCAGACAAACTTCAAGTTTGTAAAGTGGATGTGGGAAATGAGGTTATTCAAGTTGTAACAGGAGCAGACAACATAAAAGAACAAGATATTATTCCAGTTGCTCTTACTGGTGCAACCTTAGCAGGAGGCATAAAAATATCCAAGGGCAAACTAAGAGGAGTGGTATCGGAAGGAATGATGTGTTCCATAGGGGAGTTGGGATTTACCAAAGAAGACTATCCAGATGCTCCTGAGGATGGGATTTATATAATAAATGAGAGTTATCCATTAGGAACGGATATAAAAGAGGTTTTAGGATTAAATGATACCGTTGTAGAATTTGAAATAACATCCAACAGACCTGATTGCCTTAGTATTGTTGGTCTTGCAAGAGAAGCTGCTGTAACTTTGGGCAAAGAATTTAAAAAACCAGATGTAAAGCTTGAAGAAAAGGGAGATGAAGCAGATAAATATGCTAAAGTGGAAATAAAAGATGCTGACCTTTGTCCAAGATATGTTGCAAGAATAGTAAAGGATGTAAAAATAGAGCCTTCTCCAAAATGGATGAGAGATAGGCTTAAAGCGGCAGGAGTAAGACCTATCAATAATATTGTTGATATAACAAACTATGTAATGTTAGAATATGGTCAACCTATGCATGCCTTTGACCTTACTTATTTAGAAGGACAAAAAATTATTGTAAGAAGAGCCGAGGATGGTGAAGAGATAACAACTTTAGATGATATAGACAGAAAACTTGATTCTTCCATGCTTGTAATTGCAGATGAAAAGAGAGCTGTGGCGGTAGCAGGTGTTATGGGTGCTGAAAATTCAGAAATCAGAGAAGATACCAGGACAATTTTATTTGAGTCTGCTAATTTTAAAGGTTCTTCCGTCAGGACTACTGCAAAAAAACTTGGTCTTAGAACTGAAGCATCAGCAAGGTTTGAAAAGGGTTTGGATGCTCAAAATGCTTTGTTGGCTATTGATAGGGCTGCACAGCTAGTAGAAGAGCTTAATGCAGGTGTTGTGTGCAAAGGTGTAATTGACTGCTATGAAAAGAAGCAACAGGAGAGAGCACTTAAATTTAACCCTGAAAATATAAATAAACTTTTAGGTACAAATATTCCAACGGAGGAAATGATAAAAATATTTAAATCACTGGAATTTGAAGTTAATGAGAGTGATTTAACTGTAAAGGTGCCAAGTTTTAGACAAGATGTAGAAAGGGAAGCTGATTTAGCTGAGGAAGTAGCTAGATTTTATGGATACAATAACATAGAACCGACTTTATTATCTGGTAAATCCTCTACATTAGGAAAGAAAACTTTTAAGCAAAAAGTAGAAGATATTATTATAAATACAATGGTTTCATGTGGACTATTTGAAACATACACATATTCTTTTACAAGTCCAAAGGTGTTTGATAAAATCAAGCTGCCAAAAGAAAGTGAACTTCGCAATACCGTTGTAATTCAAAATCCACTTGGAGAAGATTTTAGCATTATGAGGACAACAACAATTCCAGAAATGCTCCAAGTGATTAGCACTAATTACAATAGAAGAGTGGAAGAGGCGGCATTTTTTGAAAAATCATTTGTGTATATTCCAAAGGGACAGCCAATTGAAGAACTTCCCACAGAAAAACCTGTATTAACATTAGGGATGTACGGAGATGTAGATTTTTATTCACTTAAAGGGGTTATAGAAGAATTATTTTCGGTACTTGGAATAGCAAAATATGATTTTGTGCCTGAAAAAGAAAATGTTACATTTCATCCTGGAAGAACAGCAATTGTAAAAATAAATGGTGAGTATGTAGGTACAATAGGAGAAATTCACCCTGATGTGGCAGATGAATTTGAATGTCCTCAAAGAACATATATAGGTGTAATTGAAATTGATAAACTTGTTGAAAATGCATCTTTAAAATCTGAATACAAGCCACTTCCTAAGTATCCAGCAGTGACAAGGGATATTGCAATGGTTGTAAAAGATGAGGTTTTAGTAAAAGAGATAGAGGATATATTAAAACAAAGAGGTGGTAAGATTTTAGAAGACATTAAACTTTTTGATGTCTATAAGGGTAAACAGGTTCCAGAGGGAATGAAAAGTGTTGCTTATTCTTTAACATTTAGAGCAGCTGATAAAACCCTTACCGATGAAGATGTAAACAAGACAATGAAAAAAATCCTTGATGGTTTGAAAAAGAACATTGATGCAGAACTAAGATAAATATTAGAAAGCTTATAAAATCAAAAGACCACATTGAAAATATTACCTAATGTGGTCTTTTATGATATTTCTTAAGGCTGTTTTTCTATGTTTTTATTAAATTCCTATATAGTATTTATTGTTGAGCCAATTGTTTTTCAGCCATTTCAATCATTCTTTTAACCATTTGTCCACCTATAGGACCGCCTTGTTCACCATTAACTCTAGATGGCAGGTCACCTTTGTAGTGGTCATTATTTTCTTTTACAAATTCTAAACGTCCGATTTCTTCAGCACATTGCATTTTAAATTTAGCAAGAGCATCTCTGCTTTCTGGTACTAATGGCGTATTTCTTTTAGCCATATCATTCACCAACCTTTTTAAATAAAATGTTTTATTTTGTGTTTCAACATTATTTTTAACAAAAAACAAAATAAAACACATAGAAATATACACCTTACAAGAATATATTTAATAATTTTGTCTAAAATTTATACTGTGTAGGAAGCGAGATCTTTATGCAGAACAAATAATATTGGAACGGTTTCCCATGAAAAAGTATTAAAGAGGATTAGAGAATTGGACTTCTTAAAAGAATTCTATTGCACTTGTAGGTATGATTTGTTAAAATAAAAACAAATTTAATCTATAAACATGTTACAAAATATGGTTAGAGAAAAATATATTGGAGGTTTTGTTGTATGGAAAAAATAAAATTTGATTATTCAAAAGCAGGGGAGTTTGTTAATGATAATGAGATAGCATATCTTAAAGACGCTGTAAAGATATCCCATGATATGCTTCACAACAAAACAGGAGCAGGAAATGATTTTTTAGGCTGGCTGGACCTTCCTTTAAACTATGACAAGGAAGAATTTGCAAGAATAAAGGCAGCAGCTCAAAAAATAAGATCTGATTCAGAAGTTTTGATTGTAATAGGAATTGGAGGCTCATATCTAGGGGCTAAGGCAGCAATAGATATGCTTTCGCACACATTTTACAATGAGCTGCCAAAAGAAAAGAGAAATACACCTAAAATTTATTTTGTAGGAAATAATATCAGTTCAACATATATTGCAGACTTATTAGAAGTTATTGAAGGAAAAGAGATATCTGTAAATGTTATATCCAAGTCTGGAACTACAACTGAGCCAGCTATAGCTTTTAGAATTTTTAAAGAGTATATAGAAAACAAATATGGAAAAGAAGAGGCTAGAAAGAGAATATATGTTACCACTGACAAAGAAAAAGGTGCTTTGAAAAAGCTATCTAATGAAGAAGGTTATGAGACTTTTGTAGTACCTGATGATGTAGGTGGAAGATTTTCTGTTTTAACAGCTGTAGGATTACTACCAATAGCTGCGTCAGGAGCAGATATTGATAGCATGATGAAAGGTGCAGCTGATGCTTATAAACTATACAACAATCCAAACCTAGAAGAGAATGATTGTTATAAATATGCAGCTGTGAGAAATGCATTATATAGAAAAAATAAAACAATTGAAATAATGGTGAATTACGAACCTTCATTACATTTTTTCACCGAATGGTGGAAACAGCTTTATGGGGAAAGTGAAGGAAAAGACCAAAAGGGTATTTTCCCAGCAGGTGTTGATTTCACAACAGATCTTCACTCAATGGGACAATATGTACAGGACGGTTTGAGAAATATATTTGAAACTGTTATAAAGGTGGAAAAACCAAGAAAGAACATTGTAATAAAAGAAGATAAGGAAAACCTTGATGGACTTAACTTTATAGCAGGTAAAGATATAGATTTTGTTAACAAAAAAGCACTAGAGGGAACAATGCTTGCTCACAATGACGGTGGCGTTCCTAATCTTTTAATTACTGTACCTGAACTTAATGAGTATTACTTTGGAAGCCTGGTTTACTTTTTTGAAAAGGCATGTGGTATTAGTGGATATATTTTAGGGGTAAATCCTTTTGACCAGCCAGGTGTTGAAGCATACAAGAAAAATATGTTTGCACTACTTGGAAAACCAGGATTTGAAGAAGAAAAAGAAAAACTTGAAGCCCGTCTTCAAAAATAATAAAACAATATTATTAAAATATATATCAGGTGGGAGAAAACTCTTACCTGATATTTTTATGCAGTACTAAAGTTCAGTTTTTATTGCATGAATTGGTATTACCAACAATATCCTCTAGATTTTGGATGAACAAAAATGTATAATTCTTTATAGGGGGTGTTTATTATGTTTTTTAATTTTAATGATGACTATGATTTAGTTCCGATAAGTTATTCAATCAGAGGCTACAAAAAAAGTGAATCAACTTTTTTAAAAAAATTTCTAAGATACTTTTTTTATATTTTAACGCTTTTGATACTAGGCATAGTAGCAGTTCTAGGGTATATTAAATAATATAAAAAATTTTTAAATTATTATGATTTTACTATTGACAAATAACAAGAAGCCGAGTATAATTGTTTTTGTTGTTAAATTTCATATGCGGATGTGGCGGAATTGGCAGACGCGCTAGACTTAGGATCTAGTGTCTCACGGCGTGGGGGTTCGACTCCCTTCATCCGCACCAAAAAATCTGTGTATAGCAGTTAAATAAGCTGTAATACACAGATTTTTTTATCTATTAATATACAAACGGGAATATTGGATTAATTCTAATAAGCATGTATAATAAGAGCATAATAAGCTATTTTTATTACACTAATTATAATTTTATATATTGAATTTTTAATTATAATCATATTAAATTTAAGGATTTGAGATAGAATATGAAAAAGTTTGTAATTGGAATATTAGCACATGTGGATGCAGGTAAAACTACATTATCAGAAAGCCTGCTTTATTTAAGTGGAAAAATAAAAAAAATAGGAAGGGTAGACAATAAAGATGCCTATTTAGATAACTATGAACTAGAAAGAGCTAGAGGTATTACTATTTTTTCTAAACAGGCTGTATTTGAAATAGACGGAAGGCAGGTTATTTTATTGGACACCCCGGGGCATGTGGACTTTTCAGCAGAAATGGAAAGGACACTTCAGGTTTTGGACTATGCCATTTTGGTAATAAGTGCTGCAGATGGGGTTCAGGGACATACTAAGACATTATGGAGACTTCTTGAGATATATAATATACCTGTTTTTTTATTTATAAATAAAATGGACAGGGATAGTGTGGATAAAAATAAATTGATAAAGGAAATAAAAGAGCAGCTGGATGATGGATGTATTGATTTTGGACAGAATAACACAGAGGAATTTTATGAACAATTGTCTATGTGTGATGAAAAAATTATGGAAGCCTATCTGGAGGGGGGGAAAGTTGAAACTACTCATATTAGCACTGCTTTTGTAAAAAGAAAAGTGTTTCCCTGCTTTTTTGGTTCAGCTTTAAAGCTAGAGGGTGTTGAACAATTTATAAAAGGTATTGTAAAGTATTCTATTTTTCCTGATTATCCTGATGAATTTGGAGCTAAAATATTTAAAATAACCAGAGATGAGCAAGGAAATCGTCTTACTCACATGAAACTTACAGGTGGGAAACTTAAAGTCAGGGATGTTTTAACAAATGGTGTATGGGAAGAAAAAGTAAATCAAATCCGTATTTATTCAGGAGAAAAATTTGAGGCAGTAAATGAAGTGGAAGCAGGAGATGTATTTGCGGTAACAGGACTTACTAAGGCTAGACCGGGAGAAGGATTGGGGGTGGAGGAGGCTTCAAATTCCCCTGTATTAGAACCTATACTCCGCTATCAAATTATACTGCCAAAAGGGTGTGATCCAAGGGCGATGCTTCCTAAACTTTATGAGATTGAGGAAGAACAGCCTGAACTTTATATTGTATGGGATGAAAATTTGCAGGAAATTCAAGCAAAGGTTATGGGGGAAGTGCAGATTGAAATTTTACAAAGCCTTATAAAAAAACGCTTTAATGTTGATGTAGAATTTGGAGATGGAAAAATTGTTTATAAAGAAACCATTTTAAATACAGTTGAAGGTGTAGGGCATTTTGAACCACTTAGGCATTATGCAGAAGTTCACCTGCTATTAGAACCAGGGAAAAGGGGAAGTGGTTTAAAATTTGAAACAAAATGCAGCGAAGATATATTGTCTAAAAGCTGGCAGAGGCTTATTTTAACTCACTTAAAAGAAAAAGAACATAAAGGCGTTTTAACAGGGGCGCCAATTACAGATATGAAAATTGCCTTGGTTTCAGGAAAAGCACATAATAAACATACAGAAGGCGGTGACTTTAGGGAAGCTACCTACCGGGCGGTACGCCAAGGATTAAAAGAAGCAGAGAGTATATTATTAGAACCTTATTATGAATTTTATTTGGAATTGCCTGAAAAAATAGTAGGAAGAGCTATGACTGATATTGAAAAAATGCATGGTACTTTTGAAATATCCCAATCAAATGGTGATATGGCAGTTCTTGTGGGCAGTGCTCCTGTTAGTACAATGAGAAATTATCAAAAAGAAGTGCTGGCTTATTCAAAAGGTTTAGGTAGGCTATTTTGTAACTTAAAAGGGTATGAGCCATGTCATAATCAAGAAGAAGTGATAGAATCTATAGGATATGATTCAGAAAGAGATGTGGAAAATCCAACAGGTTCTATATTTTGTGCCCAGGGTGCAGGTTTTTTTGTAGAGTGGGATAGAGTGAAAGAATACATGCATGTGGAAAGTTATCTCAAAAAGGAAATAAATTTAGAAATAGATGAGAGAGAAAAACCTGTATTTAAAGAAGAAAGAACAATCAGTTTAGAAGAAATTGATAAGATTATTGATAAAACCTTTTATGCAAATCAGGGCAAAAAGTCTTCCTGGAAAAAAAGAAAATCCGCTATTGAAAGCTATTATAGACCACATGATTATGCAAGTAAAAAGGAAGAAAAGAAGGATGAGTACCTCTTGGTGGATGGGTATAATATTATATACGCATGGTCAGAATTAAAAGAGCTTGCAGATGAAAATATGGATGCTGCAAAAACAAAATTACTTGATTTATTAAGTAATTATCAGTGGATTCGAAATTGTGAAATTATTGTGGTGTTTGATGCATACCGTGTTGAAGGGCATCGTGAGGAGATAATAGATTATTACAACATTCATGTGGTATACACAAAAGAAGCCCAGACTGCAGATGAGTATATAGAGAAATTTGCCTATGATAACAAGAAAAAATATGATATAACAGTTGCCACATCAGATAACCTGCAGCAAATTATTGTAAGAGGTGAAGGCTGTGCCCTGCTTTCAGCAAGGGAGCTTAAGGCTGAGATTATACAAGCTAATAAAAGAATACAAGAAGAGTATGAAGAAAAAAAGGGTATGGATCGTAATTATTTTATGGATTCACTGTCTCCAAAGGCAAGAAAACATATAGAAGATATGGTCAAAAAGAAGGAGTAAAATTTTCAAGGACAATTTTTAAAAGTTTTTCTTTTTCATTTAACTGAGGATTTTCAATAACCATGCCTAATAAAGCATTTAAAATATTGCCTATTTCTTTTCCTTCTTTAAAACCTAGCCCAATTAAATCATTACCATTTACAGCTAAATCACCTAATTTAAAGCAGTGATTATTTTTAATAACATCAAAATAAATTTCTTTAATTTTTTGTAATTTTTCAATTCCCTTATTTGAGTACTTTAAATTCTGCCCCCTTCTATCTGCTTCTTGCACTTTTAAAAGGTCTAAAAAAATATCTTCTCCCACAGCATTTATAGCTTTTTTTACAGATTTATAAGTGGGTGATATTGTCCTGTCATGATGTTTTATAAGGGTTAATACTTTGTATATTGTTTTATTATCAAATTTAAACCGTTCAAGCACTTTTTTTGCAATAAAAACGCTTTGTTCACCGTGGTTGTAAAAGTGGTCAATTCCTTTAGAATCGGTGGTTTTAGTTACAGCTTTTCCAGTGTCGTGAAGAAGCATAGTCCATCTTAAATGTTTTTTATTTTCAATTTTTTTCACGGTGTGCAGAGAGTGAATTGCCACATTGTATAAATGGTAAGGATGGTTTTGGGAAGTTTCAAAACATATGTCAAATTCCGGCATTATATTTTTTAAAAGTCCTGTATCTTTTAATATTACCATGTTAAAAGGATTGTCAGAGCACAATATTTTTGAAATCTCATCCCTGATTCGTTCAAAACTTACCTGGTCTATAAGATGGCAGTTTTCCTTTATAGCATTTATAATATTTTCATCAATTTCAAATTTTAAAGTTGAAGAAAAACGAATGGCTCTTAGCATCCTAAGAGGGTCTTCTAAAAAACGCTCTTTTGCTTTTCCAACACAGCGTACTATTGAATTTTTTATATCTTCAACACCAAAGAAAGGATCTATAAATCCTTCTTTTGGGTGATAAGCTATTGCATTAATTGTAAAGTCCCGTACTGACAAATCACTTTTTAAGTTTTGTTTTTTTCTATAGGTAGTTATTTCATAATTTTTTTTATTTAACACCACTGTAAATGTTCCATGCTTTAAACCAGTATCAATTGTTTTTTCAAATAGTTTTTTTATATCAGAAGGCTTTGCATTGGTGGCAATGTCCCAATCTGTCGGTTTTCTTTCCAATAAAAAATCTCTCACACATCCACCAACTAAGTATGCTTCATAATTATTGCTGTTTAGCACATTAATAATGTATAAAATATCATGGTGTAGATTTAAAGTGTTTTTTTTCCACATAACAACTGTCCTTTGTTTTTAATATATAATTATAAATAATTATAATGTATAATAATATTATTATCAAAAAGAAAAATGTTTTAAAGGAATATTATGGAAAACTATTGATAAAAAAATGTCCCGCGCATTCCAAGAAGAGACGGGAGAATGCCACGGGATTTAGGGGAGTAACTTTTAAGAATTACTTACTTAAGAATCACTAAGATGATAATACAACAAAAAATCATATTATGTAACATAATGCTGAAACTTCTTAAAATTCGACAAAAAAATTTAATAAAAGCAACGGAACACTTACTAAAAAACTATATGAGGGATTTGAATCTTCCTAAATTTTAACTGACATTCTCTTTTTTTTAATGAAATTTTTAGAAGTTAGAGTGGGGTTAGAAGTTAGAGTGAGGATAGAAGTTGGAGTAGGATGAGAAGTTAGAGTAGAGGTTGGAGTAGCGTTAGAAGGAACTGTAAAAGTTGTTGCCTTGTTGATGTTGTAAATCTAAAAGTTTATTTAAATTTTCAGTATAATTTTTCAAAAGCAGTACATATTTCTAAATATCAAAATGCTAAAGGGTGTAAAGTAGCCACAGCTAAACTCTTGACCTTTTATAAAAAAGCTGATATTGTAATTTCAGAAGGAAGAGAAAAAATTTTGTAAACTTAAAGATGTGGGAGCGTAAGCTAGGCAATGAATAAAAAGATAAAAGATGAAATGACAGATAAGTTATTTGAAGCAATATTACTTCTTAAAAATATAGATGAGTGTTATAGTTTTTTTGAAGATATTTGCACTATATCTGAGATAAAGGCATTGGCTCAAAGGCTTGAAGTTGCAAAAATGCTAAGAGAAGGCAAAACATATACTGATATAAGTGAAAAAACTGGTGCAAGTACGGCGACAATAAGCAGAGTAAATAAGGCCCTACTTTATGGTGCCGATGGATATAAAATTATTTTGGACAGGCTAGCTGATAAGTAAAACGCTTTTTTATTATATATTTTATATATTGATTATATTTTGAAAATAAGATATTATTACAGTAATAATATTTCAATTAATGGTGATATTTAGATTTAAAATAAGGAAGGTATTAATGTTAAGCAGAATTTTTGTTAGTTTGCTGATTTTATCAGCATTAACCTCAGATGGAACGGTAAATCTAGCAGAATATTTGTTCAGCTCTGGTTTATATGTAGATACAGGGTTTTTAGCTGTGTCTGAAAAAAGAAATATGTGCATAGATGAGGAAAATAATAATGAATCTTCATTTAGTACTGCTTATGGCAGTTCTTATATTATAAAGACAAAAAACAATTTAAGTAAATTTTGGATTGGTTTTAATTATATATTGCAGCAAAACATATATATTGGTTACCATTCAAAAATTTCCTTTAGACCGTTGTCTTTTAAAAAAGACAAAAAAATAGTGCTGAATTCATCTGATTTATCCCCTCCGATAATGTAAAATATTATATTTTTCTAAAATATTGCATTGCCATTAATTCTTGCGGAAGTGCTGTGTCCTTTTTATGAAAAAGTGAGGTGAAGACATGCTGTATTTGCTTGTTATCCTTTTGGCAATTATCCTTGGAGTGCTTGTTGGAACTGTTAAAAAAAGAAAGTTTGATATATCATGTATCACACTGGAAAAAGTATGGCTGGCATTTATTGCCTTTGGAATACAGACTGTTACAAGGATTCTTTCAATGAAGGGATTAGTTTTTATTGCAAAATACAGCCAGATAACCCAAGGAGTGGTTTTTACACTGTTGTTTATTGTCTTATGGTATAACAGGAAGCATTTGGGTTTGTGGATAATAGCATTGGGTGCCTCATTAAATGCATTGGTTATGATGGTAAACGGAGGAAGGATGCCGGTATCTTTAGAAAAATTAGAAAAGGTGGATATGCCAGAGTTTATAGAATTATTGAAAAGTGGTGCAGATAACAAACATATTGTTATGAGTGAATTAACAAAGCTGAATTTTTTGGCAGATATATTTTATATCCCTGGTTTTTTAGGCAAAGGTGCGTATGTTTTAAGCATTGGTGATTATATTGTAGCAGTTGGATTATTTGTATTTGTACTTGAGATGATCAATAGTTCATATAAAAAAACATGTGAGGCGGACATAAAAATTTAAGTTGGAGGTTTTGATATGTTAAAACTAATTGAAAAAATTATAGGAAGTTATAGTGATAGAGAGTTAAAAAGAATAATGCCTATTGTTGAAAAGATAGAAAGCCTAGAGAAAAAAATGCAGGCTATGACCGATGATGAGCTAAAAGCAATGACTCCTCATTTTAAAAAGAGACTTAAAGAAGGAGAAACATTAGATGATATTTTGCCAGAAGCTTTTGCAGTTGTAAGGGAAGCTTCAAAAAGAGTATTGGGAATGAGGCATTTTAAAGTTCAATTGATAGGTGGAATTGTTCTTCATCAGGGAAGAATTGCAGAGATGAAAACAGGAGAGGGAAAAACATTGGTTGCAACCCTTCCGGTTTATTTAAATGCTCTTGAGGGAAAGGGCGTTCATGTGGTTACTGTAAACGATTATCTTGCAAAGCGTGACAGCGAGTGGATGGGAAAGGTGTACAATTTTTTAGGTCTTAGTGTAGGACTTATTATTCACGGACTTGACAATGCAACAAGAAGAAAGGCTTATTCATGTGATATAACTTATGGTACAAATAATGAGTTTGGATTTGATTATTTAAGGGATAATATGGTAATCTACAAAGAAGATATGGTTCAGAGGGAATTACATTATGCAATAGTGGACGAAGTTGACAGTATTTTAGTGGATGAAGCAAGAACCCCCCTTATTATATCAGGTGCAGGAGATAAATCTACAGAGCTTTATACTGTAGCAGATACTTTTGTGAGAAGACTTAAAGCAAAGGTGTTTAAAGAGACAGATGATAAACAGCATATGGATGATGTAGAAGCAGATTATATTGTGGATGAAAAAGCTCATACCGCCACACTTACAGATGACGGGATAAAAAAAGCAGAAGAGTTTTTTGGAATTGAAAACTTATCTGATCCTGACAATATGACAATATCCCATCATTTAAATCAAGCGTTAAGGGCACATGGGCTTATGCATAGAGATAGAGATTATGTGGTAAAAGACGGTCAGATAATTATTGTAGATGAATTTACTGGACGTTTGATGTATGGAAGACGTTACAGCAATGGTCTTCACCAGGCAATTGAAGCTAAAGAAGGGGTGAAGGTGGAAAGAGAGAGTAAAACACTTGCCACTATTACATTCCAGAATTATTTTAGAATGTATAAAAAGTTAGCAGGTATGACAGGAACAGCTCAGACAGAAGAGCAGGAATTTAGAACCACTTATAATTTGGACGTAATTATTATTCCTACAAATGTTCCAGTTGCCAGAGCTGATATGCCTGACTGCGTTTACAAAACTGAGGTTGGCAAGTTTAATGCAGTTATAGACGACATAGTTGAATGTCATAAAAGAGGTCAGCCTGTACTAATTGGTACAATATCAATTGAAAAGTCAGAAATTTTAAGCCTTATGCTTAAAAAAAGAGGAGTACCTCATCAGGTTTTGAATGCTAAATATCATGAAAAAGAGGCTGCTATAATTGCACAGGCAGGTAAATTGGGAGCAGTTACAATTGCCACTAACATGGCTGGTCGTGGTACCGACATTGTCCTTGGTGGTAATGCAGAATATATGGCAAAACAGGAAATGAAAAAAAGAGGTTATGATGAAAATCTAATTAATGAAGCTACCGGCTTTAATGATACTGACAATGAAGAAGTAATTGAAGCTAGAAAAGTTTTTAGACAGCTAAATGCTGAATACAAAAAAATAACAGATGCTGAACGTGAAAAGGTGATAGAAGCTGGTGGGCTTTATATAATTGGTACTGAAAGACATGAGTCAAGGCGTATAGATAACCAGCTTAGAGGACGTGCAGGACGTCAGGGTGACCCGGGGTTATCAAGATTTTATATTTCCTTAGAAGATGACTTAATGAGACTTTTTGGTTCAGATAGGTTAACTAAGGTTGTTGATACGCTAGGACTTGAAGAGGATCAAGCTATTGAAAACAGAATGTTGTCTAATGCCATTGAAAACGCACAAAAGAGAGTGGAAGGAAAGAACTTTTCAATTAGAAAAAATGTACTTCAGTATGATGATGTTATGAATAAACAAAGAGAAGTTATTTATGCCCAAAGAAAGGAAGTGTTGGACGGCAAAAACATTAAAGATAGTTTTATTAAGATGATGAAAGAAATTGCCGATAGATTAGTTACACTTTACTGCAGCGAAAGTCCCTATCCTGACTTTTGGGATTGGAAAGGATTAAAGACATATGCTGAACTTCCTTATCTTTATGAAGGTGCCCTTGAATTTAGCAAAGATGATATGGAAAGCATGACACAGGAAACCCTTAAGGAAAAAATATTTAAAATTATGGTTGATAAATACGAGAAAAAAGAAGAAGAAATTGGTTCTGAACTTATGAGAGAGCTGGAGAGAGTGATTCTTTTAAGGGTTGTAGACCAAAAATGGATGGATCACATAGATGCAATGGATCAATTGCAGCAGGGTATAAGGCTTAGAGCATTTGGACAAAAAGATCCTGTAATTGAGTATAAATTTGAAGGATTTGAAATGTTTGAAGAGATGGTTCGGAATATCCAGGATGATGCTGTGAAAGTTATTTTAAATACTCGTGTTGATAAAAACCGTATACCTGAGCGTCAAAAAGTTGCACAGCCAATATCTGCATCTCATGGAGAACAGGGAAGAAAACCTGTTGTAAGAAGCAGTAAAAAAGTGGGTCGAAATGACAGTTGTCCATGTGGAAGTGGAAAGAAGTACAAAAAATGCTGCGGAATAGATGAATAATGCTGGTTTTGCATGAGGTGGATTAAATGAATTACCAAGAGGCTGTTGATTATGTAAATGAAAGGTCGCTACTAGGCATTAATCTTGGGCTTGAAAGGATAAAAAAATTATTAGATTTAATGGGTAATCCTCAAGAAAAGTTAAAGTGCATACATGTTGCTGGCACCAATGGAAAAGGTTCTACTATAGCTATGATAAGCAGCATATTAAATAAATCAGGGTATAGTGTGGGGAGATTTACTTCTCCCTGCATTGAAAGCCTTGAGGACTGTATTTGGGCAAATGGCAAAATAATTTCAAAAGAAGATTTTGCCAATAGTCTTCAATATGTAAAAGAAAAAGTTCAGTTGATGTCCAAAAAAAAAGAAAGCATTGAGCCTACAGAGTTTGAAATATTAACTGCTACTGCATTTTGGTATTTTTATAGTATAAATTGTGATATTGTCCTTTTAGAAGTTGGTCTTGGAGGGCGTCTTGATTCTACCAACGTAATAAAAAGCTCTTTAGTTTCGGTAATATCTAATATTAGTTATGACCATACCAGCAAATTAGGAAACACCTTATCTGAAATTGCTTATGAAAAAGCCGGTATTATAAAAGAAAAATCTTGTGTTATATTATATCCTCAAAAAGAAGAAGTGGAAAAAGTTATTGAAGATGTTTGCAAAAAAAAGAATGCTACTTTAATAAAAACAGATATTAGCAAAATAAATATTAAAAAGTCTTCTATAAATGGACAAGAATTTGATTATGCTAAGAGAGAGTCTATTAAAATAAATTTATTAGGCAGACATCAAATAAATAATGCTGCATTGGCCATGGATACTATAGATGTACTGATAAAAAAGGGTTATAACATAAGTGAGACTGCCATAAAAAGAGGACTTTTTTTGGCAAAATGGCCGGGCAGATTTGAAGTTTTGAAAAGAAACCCTGTATTTATTATAGATGGAGCTCATAATCTGAGTGGAGCAAAGATTTTAAGGGAAAATTTAGAAACATATTTTCCTAATAAAAAAATTATATTTATTACAGGGATTTTTGCAGATAAAGATTATATTTCAATGATAAAAGAGTGTTCTTATATAGCTTCTAAATTTATAATTATAAATTTAGAAAATAAAAGGGGAGTGGAGGCAAAAGAATTAGCAAAAATAGCAAGGCACTATTGTAATAATGTTGTAGTTAGTGATACAATAGAATATGCAGTAAGAATGAGTATTAATGATGCATGGGAAGATGGTATTGTTTGTGCTTATGGCTCTTTAAGTTTTGTAGGAACTATGAGGGGCTTGTTTAAAACTTTAGAAAAAGGTAGAACTTACGGAAGTGATGGAAGTTAAAGCCTTCCAAACTTTTGTCAGTTACAGTGCAAAACTAGGAGGTGGCATGATGGATTTTAAGAAAGAGCTTTTAAACTATCCTCCATTGGATTTGGATAAACTGTTAGAGAACAACAAAGATATGCCTGATAATGTTAGAAATTCCATTGTCCTTTATAATAAAGCTTTGGAGGATTTTAAGGCTAAAAGTGAGGATATTGCTATAATACAGCTTAAGAAGGCTATTTCATTAAATCCCGAATTTCATGAAGCAATAAATCTTTTAGGTATTTTTTATACTTATATAGAAGATTATGAAAATGCCGCCCACACATTTAAAAAAGTAATAGATAAAGAAAAAAACTGTGTAAAAGCTATAGAATATTTAAAAGAAGTTGATCCTAACTATGAAGTTCCATTTGAAAGTAAAGAAGATGCTAAAGACAGCAAAGGGAAAAAGAAAAGTAAGAAGTCAGAGAAAAAACCAAAGG
>JAAYTS010000263.1 GCA_012517995.1 Clostridium sp. | reverse complement strand
TCTATTGTCAAGTTGGTCAGGGTGTATTCTCCAGTGATAACTGGTTTATTGACCATTTTCGAGGAGATTACTATTCCATCGAAATTGATGGGCACCTGACCGTTGCACCAGTTCATTGGATCTGTCCATACAGTGTCTTTTATTCCTGACCATATTCCGGAATAATCCGCTGCAGTCATAATTAAGGATGCACTTGTCCCATCACAACCATTTGCATTGCTTACACGAACCTTAACTTCAGAACCGTTATTCAATGCATTGGTAGTGAAAACAGGATTGCTTCCATTGTTATATTGAATTTCGTCCACCTCAAAAATATAACTGACAAATCCGGCCGTTGCAGAGAAATTGACAGGTGTTCCTATACAGAACTTATTATCTGTAACATCACTGGAAACGGATACATTGATTTCCGGTCTTACGTATACTGTTCCCGCCGGAATATCAACACTACAGGCAAGGTTAAAAGCTTCCACAACAATGTTGTATGGAGCTTTATCTGCATATAAAGCACCTGTTGGTAACAATAGATCAGCACCAGTTCCACCTGTGGAAGGATTTAGATAAGTTCCATCTGTAAGTTTGAGACGATAAGACACATTAAGTTCAGAATCCTGAATCCTTACAAATGTTTCAGATCCATTACATATCTCAGTGTCAACAAGTGTTACAGTACGTGTGTTGACTTTTGGGCTGACAACAAGTTCCAGGATGCTTTCTCCTATGACACCTGACTTTTGCTCTTCAACTTTTACAGTACCGCTTCCTGCCTGATCCCACTTCACTATAATTGTGTTACCTCCCTGAGCGACGGCTCTGTAGGTGTCATAATCTGCAGTTTGAACACTACCTCCAGTAACAGTCCACTTGTATGTATTACCTGTATTTGGGACAGTAGAATATGTCACTGTGGTGCCTGCGCAAATGTTTTGGTCCTTAGGACTAATATCAGGAGCAGGTTTGTCAACAACAGTGATTTCATAGATCATCGAAACCTGACAACCTGTGGACGCAGTTACTTCTGTGAGCTGCAGTTTAAAGTTTCCGATTCCTTTATTAAAGGTAATATTTGTTGAGGCAGCATTGGGACTTACAATTGTTCCACCAACTCCATCAACCCAGCTCCATAAATACGAGTTTGAACCATTTATTGGTGTTGAATAGGTCCGTACTTCGTTTATCCCTACTGTAGACGCACCGGTAATAACCGGTACAAATGTTTCATTTACGCTCAGTATCACAGAACCAGAGTGAGCAGTTCCATTTGATGACTGATCCGACACACTTACAAGAGAAATATTGTAGGTTCCTGCACCGGCAAGGTCATCTCCGCTAATTTGAATTAAATAATTAGGAGAAGTAATGCCGGTTTGGGTGAAGGTTCGGTTTATTTTGCCTTCAACCTTGTATGTTAATGTCCATGGAGCAGATCCAGTTAAAGCAACAGGTATTGATGCTATTTCTCCATTATCGCATATTTCAACCTGGCTGAAATCAGTAATGGATGCGGTAACACCAATCACACCAATAGTGAATAAATAGTCGTTTGTAGTCACCTGAGAAGTTGTTGAAACTGTCTTCTCACCTTCATTTATCAACTGACCTCGTTCGCTCCATTTATTATCAGCATTGTTAAATTGTACAACGCGAAGTCTGTTTCTCAAAGTGGCATCCGTTGTTATCCCCGGATAGGATTGTTCATCCCACCTTAGTTTAATATTAGCAGATGCCCCTGCGGGCCTTGAAACGGACCAATACTCGTTATCACTAACAGAAGTAACAGGAGAATTTAGATTCTCTTCTTCCCTGGGCAGGTCGTTTTTATTGAAATATCTTACAGTCCAGGCAGCAGGTGAACTTCCTCCAGTGGTGTTGAGGATTCCGATTTTACCAAACCTTCCATCATTTCCAACAGGGAAAGTAAAGGACTGTCCTGTAAGGATATCCTTTCTCAGAGGACCATCAACGTAAGCGTTGTTATTTCCACCGTTAACAGCAACAGTTGATGTGCTTGTAATATAAACGAGCTTGTTATCGTAAGTTCTAATTATCCCTTTTGTCAGGGTAAGCTTATTGCTTATATTAATGTTTGCACCGGCAGCAGCATCAGACATGTCAAGTTCTCCGCTCGTGTTTATCGTGAGGTTGTAGAAGTTCTCCGAAACCTTGTTATTGAACTTCTGAACTTTGTTTCCATCAAACACAACAGTTCCTCTTCCCGGAATAAATCTTCCCGTGACAGTGTTTTCATTAATCCAATTACCACCTATGTAAAGCGTCCTATTGTAGTTTGCATTACTAAGGATAGCACCATTACGTATTACCAGGTTACCATTGATTTTTAAGTCGCCTGCACTAATATTCTTGCGCCCGGTACCCGACAGAATCACATTTTGGAATGGTTTATAAATATTTCCGGGTTTGAGCGGCAGATAGGCTTCGTTGTTACCATTGAATTCAATAGTAGAGTTCTCGTCTGCAAAAAAGTCATCGAACTTACCTCCAGGCAGTACAAAGTTGCCTTGCGCAGTTGATTCTACTATAAGTTTTCCATCACCAAAGAAGTGACCCAGATTATGGTAAAGGGTGGTTCCAATATTTAGTGTTCCATGGAGTTCTACAGAATATGCATAGGCATTATCTGAGATTATTGTCACAGTATGGCCAACAGCAATGACAACAGGATTCCCGTCGGGTGTTGTATTTGCAGGGCTTCCTCCAGGTCTAAATGACCATGTAGTTCCGCTGTCCCAGTTACCATTCGTACGACTATACAGTACGGGCTTAGTGATGAAGTTTTCTGGATACCCTGCGGTGTACTCTCCAGTAATATAATCCGCTGTGAAACTTATAGTATTGTCAGAGGTATTTATTACATTACCCAGATTTGTCCATGTATAAGCCTCATAGTCATATCGACCTCCAACATACATCGACTCATTACCCTTTACATCATCTTCGAGGTATTGATATTTATGAGTTACCGCTAGTCCCTCAAATCCGTCCGAACTCACACTCCAATAATAGACCAGCTCATTTTCAGCCGGGTCATTAATAGCAGCATGTCTTTCGTTAATAGGCCTTAAAGTTATGGAACCTGGTTTTGTGTTTGACAAAATAGTATAGGATGCCGGGGTAAACTTATCTTGCACCCCGATTGGGAACACGAATTCAGTTGAAGCACCTGCCGGGAACATTTTCCTTACACCTTGGTCAGACAGGACTCCATTGAGGATTATCATCCTACTCTTATTGGTAGAACCGCTTACATAGGCGTTTTCACCAAAAGTAAGCAGATAGTCATTCACATAAAGAGATCCTGCATTGAATTCCAGTTTTCCGTTTATCCTAATATTGTTTGTCAGGAAAGCTCCTCTTCCGTTATTCAATGCCAGATTGCCGAAAACTGCATTTGAACCTGAAATAACCTGAACTTCGTCACCTTCCAGATATATTCCTCCGCTAGAGTAGCGACTTGTATGAGTAGCATTGTTTTGAATGTTCTTAGCAACAGAAACAATATTGCCTCCGTCATCAAAGATACCGGAATACAAGTTCAGTTTATTGTTTACAAACAAGCTTGTGTTTTCTTCAAGACTTAGTTTCTGGGCACTGACTTCCAGATTGGCAAAGTTTGTCACATTTGTTGTAACTCCCTTGATAGCAAGTTCGCCGTTTCCGGTAAACCTTGTAGTTTGAGCCAATGATCCTGGTCTGTAGCCCCCTTCATTAATTCCTCTACTATTAGAAGCGTTGCTATTCACAAGTCGTCCGGATATCTCAACATCAAAACCAGCGGCAGAGAATACTGAGTTTTGGGAGATGCTTAACTCGTTCTTGATAGCCAGAGGTAAAACTACAAGCGTAGCAGTCTGACCAGTATTGTCTCCAATTCTCAAATTCCACAATGGGGCATTTGATTGAAGCTTAAAGTTGTAGTTTGCATTATCGCCATCGTAGCCTAGTTGTATGGTTCCTCCAGTGGCATTGGCTACTTCAGGTCTTAGATACAAATCTCCAAAAGTGGTTCCATCTGTGGATGGACGTTTTAGATACAGAACTCCACCGGATAGATCCAGTCGGCTACCCGAATTAGCTATTTCAAGTAAGCCTCTTGTTGCAGTACGAGCGCGACCTGCTATAATTATATCTCCACCTTTTTGTATTAGATTTAGGGAGCCACTTGTGGTTGTAGTAGGTCTTCTAATCTGTCCATTTACGTACAAGAATCCAGCTTCTACATATACTTCCGGTTTACCAGCTGCAGTATATTCTATACTATTATTTCTGTTCTGATTTTCATCACCGATCTCCATTCTTCCACCTAGTACCTCCAGTTTACCTGATAGTACCAAATTTGCAGACCCATTCCCATATGCAACTCTCATTGTTCCGGCTTTTACTGATAGAGCGGCAGTAGGGGGAACTTCAAAACTTGTATTTCCATCAGTAATTGTAACAATAAGGTCTTCTTTGTCAACCTGGAATGTTCCATTCAGAAGAGTTAGGAAAGGATTGCTTTTTTCGGCTGAGATTGAAGATTTAAGCTTCAATACCGGAGTAGCATCTGTGCCTTTGTCAACAGTGATGTCATAGAACTTGAATGTGGTACCAGAGCCTTCAATTATAGCATCCTTTTCTCCTTTGAAGATGGTCTTCACCCGACGGTTGTTAGATGCTGATAAGTTCAAGGTTCCATTGTTAACAAGGTTGCCATGAATCTCTATTACATTGTCAACAGCAGCATTCTCATTAGTTACCGAAAGCGTTCCGTTTTCAATCTCCAGATTTCCTAGTACAGAAATAGTTGTTGCACGATTGTTCTGAAATGACAAGGTTCCTGACTCAACAATAAGATTATTATTAACCTTATAATTCCTGCTATCCCCTGTCCAGGTTATAACAGAGCCCTCACCTGTTATTTTAGCGTTATTGATAACCTCGAAATCGGTATTTGGTAATGTAATAGTTGTACCGGCTGATGCATTTAGTACTAAATTATAGTATTTGGTTAATTTAACGGTGTTACCATCATTTGATGACGGCACAGTAATATTATCTGTACTTGTATAATACTCAACTGTACCCCCATCTGGGCCAAGGAATTCTCCAAAGTCACCTCTGGGGAAGTAATTACTTTGTCCAATTCTTAATGTACCATTCCCTGCTACAGTTTCTTCTGGTAAAGCCGCGAAGTTATGCCCCCTGGTATTTCCAAGGTCAAGCGTTGCTCCTTCGGAGATTATAAGTGCACCGGCAGAAGCATTGTCGACTGGAATGGTCAAAGTATGGCCGTTTCCAATAATTACAATTGTATTAGCAGCCGGGGTGGATGAAGCAGCACCACCTGTATGGCCTGTGCTACTCCATGTACTTGCATCATTCCAGCTGCCGGTTTGTCTTGAATAGAGTACTGGTATGCCGGCAAATGCAGCTGTTTGGCCTGCTGTATAATCCCCGTTTGCCTCGTTTTCTGCATTGAATGTAATCCTGTTATTTGCATTATCAACAAGATTTACATCAGCTATAGTCCTCCATGAGGTACCATAATTATAGACTGCAGGAATATAGTTTGACTCAGTTCCGTTTACAAAGTCATTTGCATAAGTGTACTTGTGTAC
>JAAYTS010000285.1 GCA_012517995.1 Clostridium sp. | reverse complement strand
GCTTGCTGCTCGTTGGCGTCTCTGTACCTGCACAACGCCCCGTCCAACGTGAATACGAACATCGGCTTCCGCGGAATACCGTTTGCGGATGGTATGCGTGACTATGGTTGCGGGAAAACATCAGATCAACAGTACATCATCCGGAATACCCGTCGCTCGATGCAGCGGAATACAAAACAGGCTCCGGGGAGGTAGTAGGGCAAGGACCTGAACCCTCTCCGTCCAAACACTTCCCGGCAAATTTGCCGGGATGTTGAGTATGAAGACCTACACGAACTTATACCCGGAAGTCTGCACGTTCTCGGCGCTCTACCGAGCATACCAGCTCTGCCGCAAAGGCAAACATGAGAGCAAATACGCGATCGAGTGCGAGCAGAACCGTGAGGAGAACCTGCTCGCGCTCCGCGACGAGTTGAAAGAGGAGCGGTGGCGACCTGGCGCATACTCCGAGTTCTTTGTTGAGGATCCGAAACGGCGGCGGATCAACGCCCCTCTGCTCAGAGACCGAGCCGTCCATCACGCCGTCACTGACAACATTCTCACTGATCTCTGGACTCGGACGTTCCCGTACGACTCGTACGCCTGCATTAAGGGCAAGGGGACGCACGTTGCCGCTAGGCGGCTCCAGCAATTCATGCGCCGACATCCGGCAGGGAGCGGATACGTGCTCCAGTTAGACGTCAAATCCTACTTCGCGAGCATCAATCACGAGATCCTGCTCTCCCTGATCGCAAAACGGATCCGCGACCAGAAGTTAATGCGCCTGATCCGACTGATCGTCGAGAGTTACGAGGATTCTCCCGGCACAGGCATCCCGTTAGGTAATTTGACGTCACAGTCGTTCGCGAACATCTACCTCCACGAGTTGGATATGTTCGCGAAGCACGGCCTCAGAGTCAAGCAGTACCTCCGTTACATGGATGACATCACGCTCGTCCACGATAACAAACGGCAACTCTGGGACTGGAGAGACGAGATCGAGACATATCTAGCGGATCGCCTGAACCTACAACTCCACCCGATCAAGCAGACGCTGACTCCGATCGATTGCGGGGTCAAGTATCTCGGATATAGAGTCTACAGGGACCACGTCAAGGTACTGTCGAGGAACGTCCGGAGAGCCTACAAGCGCCTAAAACAGATGGAGGCTGGAAGGTTCCAGGGCGACGCAAGGTCCTCGATTGCGTCCTGGGTCGGCTACACGAAACACGCGGACTGCCACGGCCTGAATTGTCAGATTGCCGCAAGGCATCCGTTCCTCCGGGTCGCGTTTGACCCGATTGAGGTGACAGAATGACAGGAAAACAGATTATGCGAATCCACACGGCCAACGGTGTCGAGGAGATCGACGCCGACCGGCTGATTGTACAGGGAGATGAATACATCCTGTTCCGGGGGGAGGAGGAGGTCCGGCGGGTGCCGATCGCCGATATCCTATCGGAGACCGACCCCGAGACCGGAGAGGAGGCGGGGGGCATCGAGACGATCTACAGCCGCAGCTGAGAGAGTATGGGCCGGTCCGGGCCGCTCCCGCAACCACTGAACCGGGCTGAACCTATCCCCTCAGACGACGAATAGGTGATCAGAGATGCCTACACTGAAAACAAAATCCCTCGACGCCGCGCCCGGACAGATGAAGGTCTGGAAGGCGCGCCTCGTCGAGAGCGGCCCGGAGGTGACGCTCATCCGCGTCCCGATCTCCTCGACCACCGAGGACCGGGACGGCGACGAGTTCTCCCTCGCGGGGTTGGAAT
>JAAYTS010000119.1 GCA_012517995.1 Clostridium sp. | reverse complement strand
ACTTTCTACGATACTTTCTAGTGCTTCTGCAGTATCATTTGTAATTTTTGTGCCATATTCAACTCTTTCAATGGAATTTTCAATCATAGCAGTTGTTTCTTTTGCGGCATCCGCACTTCTTGCTGCAAGATTTCTAACTTCATCAGCAACCACTGCAAATCCTTTTCCATATTGCCCCGCTCGTGCTGCCTCCACTGCTGCGTTTAATGCCAATATATTAGTTTGGAAGGCTATTTCATCAATTACCTTTATGATCTTTGAAATATTAGAGGAGGATTCATTAATTTCTGCCATTGAATTAATCATTTCCCTCATTTTATTATTTCCTATATTTGCATATTCTTTAGCTTGATTTGCCAACATATTAGCTTCATTTGCATTGCTTGCATTATTACTTGTTTGTGCTGAAATCTCCTCCATAGATGATGTTATCTCTTCAATTGAGCTTGCCTGCTCTGTAGAACCCTGTGAAAGTGTCTGACTTGAACTAGAAAGTTGATGGGCACTTAAAGCCACCTGTTCAGATGAATCTCTAATATCTCCTAAAAGCTTGTTAAATGATTCTATTGCCAAATTCATAGAATTTTTAATATTTGCATGGTCACCTTTATACTCACCTTTCATAGTTTCTGTAAGGTTTCCTGATGCTAATTCTTGTAAAACACATGCCGCTTCTTCAATTGGCGCTACTATTGCATCAATTGTTTTGTTAAAGCCATCAATGATATCTCTGTATCCACCTTTAAACTTATTCACATCTCCTCGTACAGAAAGTTCTCCTTCTAAGGCAGATTTTGTCAACATATTTACTTCGTTTATTATACCATCAATTGAGTGATAGACTGCTAAAACTGACGGCAATAACTTGTCATTTTCTGACAACTGTCCATATTTTTCAATTTCTTTTGATCTGCTCATATCTCCTACAGAAGCGCTTATAAGGTCTTGCTGTACATACAGTAAAGTAGATCTTAGTTTATTTAAATCATCGGCAAATTCTTTCAAAGTTCCTTTGTATTTGTCACTCATCCCGGTTGTATAATCATTTACAGCCATTTTACCAAGAACATGTTTTGCCTCTTCTATTGGCTCAATCACTTCATCAAGGGTATTATTTATTCCTTTTACAATATCAGCATATGCACCTTTTAGGTTATCATAATTACCCCGAACAGTTAAATCCCCTTCTTTTGCTGCCTCTGTCAGCCTATCTGTCTCATTTATAAGCTCTTTTAAAGAGTCCATTATTTTTTTAATTGCTGGTCCTATTTCATCTTTTTCACCAGCTATCATAACAGATTTACTTAAATCCCCTTCAGAAATTTGTATCATAACATCTACAAGCTCTTTTTTAAGGTTATCTGCAAAAGTATTCATTGTTTTTATCATATTTCCTATTTCATCTTCTGAATGTAAATCTATTCTGTATCCTAAATGCCCTTTGCTTAATTCTGTGAGAAGTTTTTCAGCTTCCTTCAACGGCCCAGTAATATTTGAAATTATCTTTAAGGATACAAAGGCAACAATTGCTAAGCCAATTATAGTAAGAACTATTATAATTGATAATGTCGTGTTTTTTGAGGTGGCATATGCATGTATTTCGCTTTCTATTGCAAATTTAACTGTTTCACCTATTTCATCCATATGCTCCCTTGCAGAATTAAAGTTTTGGAAAAAGTTGGTTTCATACATGGCGCCAAGATTGCCTGAATTTATTAAGGTCTCTAACTCCTCCATCCATAATGAAAACTTTTCTTTTAGCATATTAAAATTATAAAAAATTTTTCTGCCAGTTCCTGTGTGAGTGTATTTATCCCACAGCTTCTCATTTTCCATTAATATACTTTCTGCTTCTAAAATTCTGTTCCGTGCCTGATTAACCTCTTCCCTGTATTCATTTGCAAGTTCTTTATACTCTGCACTATTTGGATTTTCAGTACTCATTCCCTGAATAATATTTAATGCCTGATACATATCCCTGTCTGCATTTAGAATTAAATCAAGGCTTTCCATCCCTTGCTGGTGGACGTTGGTTTGTATTCCCCCTACTATAGAATTCATACTTATTGTAGATATAACCAGAGACACAATTATTATACATACTGGTATAGCAATTGCAATCCATATTTTATTACGTATACTCATGTTTTTGAACATAACAAAACTCCTCCCTTGGTAGTT
>JAAYTS010000257.1 GCA_012517995.1 Clostridium sp. | reverse complement strand
GCTGATGGTGACAAAGAAACTATCAATGATGACATAGTTTTCGAGATTGAACTGGTCAAACAGATAGAGGTAAATATTGACTACATCCTTATGCTTGTAGCCAAATATCAACAATCCAGCTGCAAGGATAAAACCATTCTTACGACCATTGATAAGGCTATCAATTCGAGTATTGAACTTCGAAGTAAAAAAGAGCTTATTGAGCGTTTTATTGAAAGAGTTAATGTATCGACCAAGGTTGATGAGGATTGGCGTAAATTCCTCAATGAACATAAGGAAGCGGATATTTCAGCAATTATAGAAGAAGAAAAATTAAAGCCTGAAGAAACCCGCCGCTTCATCGACAATGCTTTTCGAGATGGAATGCTTAAAACAACCGGTACAGCCATTGATAAAATCATGCCGCCTGTATCCCGCTTTGGTGGAGGCAGAGCCGCGAAAAAGCAAGGAATTATCGAAAAGCTAATGTTATTCTTTGAGAAGTATTTAGGGTTGGTGTAGCCAAAGATACCCCCCTAAATATAAAGGAAATAACGCATAATGTTAATGGAGTGCAAGATGATATAGTAATTATGTATCTATTAATAAAAATAAAAAGTTAAGTTTCTATACTTTATACCTAATGCTATTAATGATATAATAAATATAAGCACTGTAGCACTTCTACTCTTTGCTGCATTTTTTAATATAGTTATCAGGAGCCAATTTTATTATGAAATACGAAATTGGTTGTTTATTATATATTTATTTATTGTTGGGGTGATGATAGGGATAAGATTTTATAGAGATAATATTATGTAAAGTATTTTGCTGTGAAACCGGATTTACTAAAATACTTATTCTCAGAATTGATAAGCTTTCTACTAAGCAAATTCTCTATTTTACATTCTAAATCTTTTATCCGAAGAAGAGCAATTGAGTAACTGGTTGTTAATTCTATTTATCTTTTTTTAGAGTCTTGTTTCACAGATGAAATAATTTTTATGAGGAGGAATTATTGTGAAAAAGCTTGTGTGTGTTGCTTTAACACTAGTTATGCTGTCTGTATTGGTAATTCCGCAGGGATCTGTGTCCGCCGCGGGAGCTTACAACTATGCAGAAGCACTTCAAAAAGCCATTTATTTTTATGAATGCCAACAGGCAGGACCATTGCCTGAATGGAACCGTGTTGAGTGGCGCGGTGACGCAACAATGAATGATGAAGTACTCGGTGGATGGTATGATGCCGGTGACCATGTGAAGTTTAACCTGCCCATGGCATATTCGGCAGCAATGCTCGGTTGGGCTCTTTATGAGTACGGTGACGGCATTGAGGCATCGGGACAGAGGCCATACCTCGAAAGAAACCTTGCCTTTGCACTGGACTATCTTGTAGCTTGTGACAGGGGAGACAGTGTTGTTTACCAGATAGGTGACGGAGGTGCAGATCATAAATGGTGGGGGTCTGCCGAGGTTATAGAAAAGGAAATGGAAAGACCTTATTTTACATGTTCGGCTTCCTGTGTGACAGGTCAGATGGCAGCTGCCCTTGCAGTAGGCTCTATTGTTCTTAATAACAATACATACCTGCAGCATGCCAAGAGCTTGTTTAAGCTTGCAGACACCAAAAGAAGCGATGCAGGTTATACTGAAGCAGACGGTTTCTACAGCTCCCACAGCGGTTTTTGGGATGAACTTTTATGGGCTGCTACGTGGCTGTACTTGGCAACAGGTGATCAAGAGTATCTTGATAAAGCCGAATCCTATATTCCAAAATTAAACCGTCAGAATCAGACTACGGATATAGAGTATCAATGGGCACATTGCTGGGATGATTGTCACTATGGAGCAATGATATTACTTGCAATAGCTACCGGTAAAGAGGAGTACCACGAATTTGCACAGAAACATTTGGATTGGTGGACTCCCCAAGGTTATAACGGAAAGAGTGTTTCGTATACTCCCGGAGGACTTGCACACCTTGATACATGGGGACCGTTAAGATATTCTATGAATGCAGCGTTTTTAGCTTTGGTATACTCAGATTCAATAAATGATACTGCTCTTAAACAAAAATATTATAATTTTGCAAAGAGCCAGATTGATTATGCATTGGGTTCAAACCCTGAGAACAGGAGTTATGTAGTAGGGTTTGGGAAAAACCCGCCACAGCGTCCTCACCACAGGACTGCCCATGGGACGTGGCTTGATAAGAGAGACATTCCTGATTACCACAGACATGTGCTTTATGGTGCTTTAGTTGGTGGTCCTACGAAGAGTGACAGCTATAAAGATGATATAGAGGATTATATACTAAATGAGGTGGCAACAGACTATAATGCAGGTTTTGTAGGTGTGCTCTGCAGGATGACTGCCGAATATGGCGGTACTACTCTGCAAAACTTCCCTCCGCCGGAAGAGAGAGAAGATGAGTTCTTTGTAGAGGCTGCTATAAATCAGGCCGGTTCACACTACACTGAGATAAAGGCATTGCTCAACAACCGTTCAAGCTGGCCAGCAAGGCTTGTAAAGGATTTTTCATACAGATACTATCTTGATTTGACTGAGGTTTTTGAAGCCGGTGCAACGGTAGACGATATTACAATATCAATTGGATATTGTGAAGATGGTATGGATGCTACGATTTCGCCCCTTACCCATGTAAGCGGAAATATGTATTATATAACTATTTCTTACGAGGATGGGACAGCAATTTGCCCGATAGGGCAGGAGCAGTATGCGGCAGAGCTACAGTTCCGTATTGCGGCACCACCCGGAACAACATACTGGGATCCGTCAAATGACTTTTCATATCAGGATCTTACAAAAGAAGTGCAGAAGACTAAGTGGATGCCTGTTTATGACGGAACAACGAGGATTTTTGGGGAGGTTCCTGATGGAGTCGTTGATCCGACACCTACTACTCCAACTCCAACTGTTACGCCGACACCAACGTCAACCGGTAATGTTCTAAAAGGAGATATAAACCTTGACGGAACAGTAGATTCTACTGACCTTACATTAATGAAAAGGTTTGTATTAAGAAAATGGCCTGTTCGTGATATATCATACCCGGAACCATACGGTAAATTAACTCCGGAGGAATTTGTCAATGGAGATGTTAACAGTGACAATGCGATAGATTCCACCGATGTAACACTGTTGAAGAGATTTATTCTTAGAAAGATAAGTACTTTTCCCAACAGCTAATTAATAATCCTTAACAAAAGCTCAAGGGTCACAATCCCTTGAGCTTTTATTATACACCCTTTGTTTTTGGGCGTATTAAATAAATGTGAAGAATAATATGAACCCTTTGCTTTTTATATAGTTTGACACGTCTGTTCATTAAGGATATAATATCTTATGATTTTACGGAGCGGTCTTGTACATTAAGAAAAAGTATTCGAATGAAAACTAAAATAATATTCTATAACGATTATTATTTTAGTTGAATGATTTGAATTATGTTATATAATAATATATCATGTACTTCTGATTAACATAGGATTTGTTTAAGTTTTTTAATAAGACGGAGGAGGAAAAAAGAATGGATGCTGGTGGAAGAGTAAATGAAGAAAAATCCCTAGATCAAGACAAAAAATTGTATTCCAATTTTATTCAGGATTTTATAGATGAAGACACTGAAAATAATAGGTATGGTGGAAGAGTACATACAAGATTTCCCCCCGAACCCAATGGATATCTTCATATAGGGCATGCAAAATCAATTTGTTTGAATTTTGGTATTGCAGCCCAAAACAGAGGTTTATGCAATTTGAGGTTTGATGACACAAATCCTGTTAAGGAAGATATCGAATATGTTGAATCTATAAAAGAGGATATAAAATGGTTGGGATTTGATTGGGAAGATAGGCTATACTATGCATCGGACTATTTCGACAGGCTATATGATTGTGCCGTGAAGCTTATTGAGATGGGTCAAGCTTATGTATGTGATTTAACTGCAGAGGAGATACGAGAATATAGAGGTACCCTCACACAAGCGGGCAAGGAAAGTCCTTACCGCAACAGGAGTATCGATGAAAACCTTGAATTATTCAGAAGAATGAGAGATGGTGAGTTTGAGGACGGATCAAAGGTACTGAGAGCAAAAATCGATATGGCTTCACCCAACTTGAATATGCGTGATCCGGTTATATATAGAATTGTGAAAGCAGAACACCACAGAACGGGAAACAAATGGTGTATTTATCCCATGTACGATTTCGCCCACCCTCTTTCCGACTCCTTTGAGAGCATAACACATTCTATTTGCACACTGGAATTTGAAGACCATAGACCGTTATACAATTGGTTTTTGGAGACCCTTGATATGGAGTGCAAGACACGGCAGATAGAGTTTGCCCGTTTGAATTTAAGCTATACCGTTATGAGTAAACGGAAGCTTCTTAGGCTTGTAAAGGAAGGATATGTAAGGGGATGGGACGACCCAAGAATGCCTACGATATCAGGTCTTAGAAGGCGGGGATATACCCCGGAATCCATAAGGAATTTCTGTGCTCGAATAGGTGTTGCAAAAAGTAATAGTGTGGTGGATATTGCTCTTCTTGAACATTGTATCAGGGAAGAACTTAATCAGAAGGCTACTAGGGCAATGGCTGTATTAAGACCCCTTAAGGTTATCATTGACAACTATCCGGAAGACAGTGTTGAGTATTTTGAGGTTCCGAATAATCCGGAAGATCCTGCTGCCGGAACAAGGGAAGTTCCCTTTTCAAGGGTTATTTATATAGAACAAGATGATTTTTGCGAAAATCCGCCAAAGAAGTACTTCCGTTTGGCACCTGGGCGGGAGGTCAGGCTTAAGAGTGCTTATTTCATTAAATGTGTGGATGTTGTAAAGGATGATGCGACAGGAGAAATAATTGAGGTACATTGCACCTATGACCCGGATTCTAGGGGTGGAAATTCTCCCGACGGGCGTAAGGTGAGAGGTACTATCCACTGGGTATCTGCTGCTCATGCTGTTGATGCTGAGGTGCGGTTATACAACAGTTTGTTTAATGATGCTAATCCCGGTGCTGACGAGGGTGTTGACTTTGTTGATCAGGTAAACCCTGATTCTTTAGAAGTTATTACTGAATGCAAGCTGGAGCCGGGACTTAAAACTGCAAAACCCGGTGAAATGTTCCAGTTTTTGAGATTGGGGTATTTCTGTGTTGATGCTGTGGATTCAAAGGAAAACGCATTGGTATTTAACAGGACGGTATCCCTTAAGGATACATGGGCTAAGATATCAAATAAAGGATAGAAAAGGGCTTTATAAGTGAGATTTTGCAAAGTAGAAGGATTAAAACCGATGAAAATAATACCTTTGATATTTCAAAAATGGGTTTAAAGAAGAGAAAATGCAAAAAAATGAGGGAACTTAATGTCCTTCATTTTTTTGCTGTCATCATTAAAGAGAAAGTTTTTAATATGAAAAAAACTCATATTTCCTTGTCCATTCCTGGATCTCCCCCGGCTTTATATTTACGTTGATAAACACTTCCGGACTTACGACATGGGTTGTACCCCAGACAGCTACGTTTGAGACAGGAAATTCACTGAATTCTCTAATACCGACTCTATCCGGCTCGAAAAACAGTTCCCAGTAATGCGGCTTTACATTTTGAAACCCTTTGGGACAGCATTTGAAATCCTTGTTTGGTACAGTGTTCCATCGAATTTCACGGTCTTTTATATCCATAACCTCAGGAACACAATCCGGATTGATGTCATAAGGAAATCTCAAAAGATATCCGGTACCGATCCTGTTGTTGTTTACTGCAAAGAAATTATGGCAGTATTCCTCGGTTATAACGGGTTTGCTGCCTACATTTTCAAGGTGATAGTCAACAGACAGTTTGTTGTCGTCAACAGATATTTTTTTAGTCATTTTCACAGCATAACCGTTGCAGTCTAAAGGATCAACCTCAAATAATGCAGTATTATTATCATTTTCAATTTTTATGGCAAAAGGTGTAACCTCGTATTTATTAAAGAAAAAGTAGTCTGATTCATCGGGACGGGTCAATAGACCAGTACCGAGTTTTGGAAACTTTTCTCCGGGTTTTGCATCATCATAGCCTATGGGCGTATCTATACCGAATTCATTGCAAAGCCCAAAACCGCCGGAACCCTGACCGGGAGTAAGGGATTCAGGCATACAAAAGGAGTGCTTTCCATCTAGAACTATCCCTGTAATAAAGCCGTTCCAATCAAAACGGGATCCGCTGTACACTGTCCCGGGATATGCAATTTCAATGCTAAGCCTGTCACTTTTTAATTCTATAGGTTTATTAGATGTCTTATCCATGGGTCAAACCTCCTGTTAATAATTATACAGTTAATATTTTACCACAAAGTTTTCAGTTTAGAAGTTTATTTTTAATTCATTGTTGCAGCGAAGGTTTGGCACAAATTTCACTTTTTAATCTTTAGAAATATAATTATTGCTAGAATTACAGCAACTATTGATATTGCAATGTTAAAAACCGGTTTGTAATCATAGGGTTCTTTAACTGGAGCCGGTTCTTTGGCAGGACTGCCTTTAACATCTTTGATACTTAATACATCATAGCCTTCGCTTAAAATATATTCTCTGTAATTGGACAGGTCATAGCTTTTGGGTTTATAAATTTCACTATTTCCAAATTTCAATGTATATCCACTGGAGCCTGAACCTTCAAATACCAGTTCGTCGACCAGATAAGAGACCTCGATTGCCGATACTTTTATGGGTTTGTCATCTTTGTTGTCAATTACGATTTCACCGGTATCGGAGGTCACTTTGTACGGTTCTAAGGAAAGGGTCAAATCCTTCTGCTCCACGTTTTCAAAACTCAGATTGTAAAGCATTTTAGATGCTCTGCTGTCAAAGGTAACATTTCTTTTGAACATGCTGGGGGTAACAAGGGAAATACCGCAGAGCCTTAGGTTCTTAAGCCCCTTGACTTTTATAACCGTTGAATTTTCTTTTTGCACAACGTCGAAATCCGGTGAGAAGGTCTCTGTAAAATACTCTTTTTCGCCCAGGCTTTCATAAAAGCTGTTTATAAAATAGGGTACCGGCTCGTTATTATCATCGAAGATCTCCAAGTCTGCGAGGTTTTCAACGGTATTATTGTATATTTGGGGTGTGAGCTTTACGGCCTTATATTTTTTGGTTCCGCTATTAATAATCCGGGCACTGAAGGAATAGTCCAGTGCATATACATATGTATTAATCAAAAAGATGAATAACATAATACTAGTAATTATCTTTTTTGTCATCGGGCATTACCCCGCTTATATTATCTATTCTTTTATTGAAATACTGATATACAAAGGATATAGCTATCAGTATAATTCCAAAGACAAAGTATGACACTATCCTGTAACCTTGGGTCAGAAACGCAAGGTCAATAAGGAAGAGCTTTGCCACCGACAGCATTGATAATCCAAGACCGAATCGCCTTATCAGTACATACCGTTTTATAAAGCCGAAGGTTATCCATGCAAGGGCAGTTGCAATGTAG
>JAAYTS010000274.1 GCA_012517995.1 Clostridium sp. | reverse complement strand
CTTCCTCACATATCATACTTACAAGACTTTGCTTAAATTCTTTAGTATACCTCTTTCGTCTTTTTGCCAACTGTTACACGCCCTTTCTAGTATTATTATACCAACTTAACTGCGTGTCCAGCAAGCCGGGTACAGGCCATTCTTAAGCTTGTCCTCCATTTGAAGGTATATGTCCTGTCTTAGTTTTGTTAGCGGCTCTTTTAACGCATCCTTTCCCATGAAACTGAACCATGTACTGAATACATCAAATGGTACATCTAAACCTTGTAATTTTTCATATACGCTTTCACCATATTCAAAATATTCTTTCACATTTTTCTTAACCTCTGTAGCCTCTTCTAAATGTGCTTGATATATTTTATCAAGCTTAAATACTTTCATTGAATTCTCAGACCTTTTGTTGCGTTTTGTATCTATTAATATTTCCGATACTTGTTCACCTTGTTCTATTGGTATCTGAAAACTTAAGCTATCACTTGGATCCTCATAAGGATATAAGTGTCTCTTATCGCTTTTTCCCTTAGTCCTTGAATTGCATACATTACAACTTGGTACTAAATTAAATATGTTCATTTGTAAAATTGGATATTGTTCTTTAGGATAATAATGGTCTGCATCAGCTGTAGTTCTACTGTCATCTATTCCATATTCGTATGAACTTATGTATTGACGATTACAATATGGACACACCTTAATTCCTACAGCCGTGATAAACTTATGTCTATTCCATTTATCCCCGTTCTTTAATTTTATACCAGTGTTGAATCCTCCATAATTTAAGATATAATCTAGTTCTTTACCAATATTTTTAATTACTCTTTTTTGTTTATCTGTTGATTTATCACTGAACTTAAAGCCATATACATCACTAAATGTATCCTCAAATGTTTTTAACATACCTTCTAAATTAGGTGATAAACAAAAGTCGATTATAGATATTTTTCTCTTCGATTCTGTATCTCCAAATAACTTCTTAAATAATTCACGTTTTTTCGTCCTTATTTTTTTGAACCTTTCTTCTAGCTTTAATACAGAAGTTTGTTCTATATATGCCTTATGATTATCGTTTATTTCCTTTCTCTTTTCCTTTGTTACTTCTATCTTTATCATAAGTCATACCTACTTTCTTTTGCAGCCTCTATATAAACAGGATATGACTTTAGATTTTCTCTTAGGAATTTGTCTCCTATATTATTAATGATATATACTAACCTTTTCCGATCATCTAAATTCAAGTTGGTGTTTTCAATGTTATTTATAGCCCATTGAATCTTCTTTCTTGCTATTGCTCCTATACTTCCTTTCTCCATGAAAAAAGAATCATAGAATAGTGTGCTAATGTTAGCTCCAAAGGTAAGTTCCTGACCTCCTGAATAAGTCTCAAATGGCTCTTTTAAATAAATGATTTTCTCTCTAGGTATATCTGATAAAATAATTGGTGAATGTGTTGCTACCACTAATTGAACTTTCTTTTTATTGAAGAACTCTGATTCATTTATCCAACTAGTGATGTATGTTAATATGTCTTGCTGCCATTTCGGATGTAGAAATGCATCTATCTCATCTAATATTAATAATAAACTTCCACTGGTCTTCTTGTTCATTGCTGAATAAACAGTTGCAAATATATTTATCAATGCTACTTCACCAGAAGACATAGGCTGTGGCACAATCTGAATCATTCTACCATATACTGTTTCCTTGTTATTATAGTGGTTGATTATTAATTCAATAAGTGGTTTGAAACCAAAATTGATTGTTTTCTGTATCTCTATGTCTTTAATGCTGTCGTAATCCGCTAAGAAGTTTTGAACCTGCTTATACCATGCTACATCTCTTAGTACTTCTATAGTTCCATCTTTCAACTGATTAAACTCTCTTATGATATTTAAATCAATATCTTGTACATTTCTTATCCTTCTGATTAACTCTTTTTTAGGTGTATTTTTTTCATTGTCTTCAATTTGCCCTAGTATTTTCTCAAATGCTTCATCCGTATTAATTTTGGTATGCTCTTCTTCCAATACATCAAAATCAACATTTTTATATCCTGAATTGAATACATTCAAGAACAACACAATTTCACAGAGTATATTTACATAAATCTTCCCCCAATAATTTTTTCCAAAATTCAGTGCTATATATTCATATATGTTCTTTCTAATAAACATTACCGTTTGATCAAATTGGCTTAATCTAATAAACCTTTCTTTAAACTTAATGTACTCTCCAAATTCTGTAATGCTTAACTTAAAATCTTTCATAACTGGTAAAATTCTTGCTATCGCCCCTGGAAAATATCTTACCGCTATTAGATAATTATATGTTAGTGACGTTGCATATGCTGTTCTGAAGTCAGTAGTCATACTTTTAGCATACTGATCTATAACATCTAACATCATCAATCCACCATTAGCTTTACTTGCTCCGTAATGATTTTTCATCTCTTTAAATGCCCTATTTAATGAAATCATAGGTGTATATGCAAGTGATTTATGTGTGCCCCACGAACTAAACTCTGAAAATCCTTGATTATCTAATACATTATTTATTTCAAAAGCATTTGTAAAATATACCGTTGTCATATCATGCTGTTGCTCGGCTCGCTCAAATTCTTTCCCTTGTATAGCCTTTAAATTTATTAAATCTACTACTATGTCCTCTGTAATTTCAACCTTTAGATTTTTATCTAAAAAGTAATGTATTATTAGTTTACTTGGTTCACCTTCATACTGGCTTTCTTCCTCGTAAACTACTATATGTTTTGTAATGTAAGCTGGATAATCTTTTTCATCGTCTACTGGATTAACACTATTACATATATCATATAAACTTCTTGCTATTGTAGTTTTGCCTACACCGTTTCTTCCTACTATTGCTGTTACATCAAGTATATTGTTACCGTAGAAACTTTCTATGTATTCTTTGTTTTTAAATATATGTAGCCTGTTAAACTCTATATCAAAATTAATATGATAAGAGTTTGATATGTTAAAATATTGATTCTTAATCATTTCTTTATGGTTTTCTACCCATAAATACAGTAACTTCATTTGCTCTGCTCCTTTGTTTTTTAGCTTTATTATATAAACTAAATTACCAGACCATAAATTACAAAACTAATGATTTTAATGACTTATTCTTTCTCTTTTCCAAAAATAATGCTGTTAAATAGTTCATTCAAGTATTCTGTCCAGGCCTTTACACGTGTTTGACCTAATGATACGTCTAATAATGAATCCACTTCAAAGTATTTTAGTATCATCAATGCTGTTACTCGCTCCAATGTCTCAAGCTTATTATTTTTATATGAATAGCTTGGTGTTTGTCCTGCATGAACAAAGTTGTTTCTATCTTTATATAACTCATCTATCATTGTTGCTAATTCAAAAGATGTCATTCCATCTATAGTTATTAGTTTTGGAATGATT
>JAAYTS010000338.1 GCA_012517995.1 Clostridium sp. | reverse complement strand
CTGAATGTGCTTGAGGCCAGTCGTCAGAACAAGGTCAGCCACTTCCTGTATGCTTCTTCAAGTTCGGTTTACGGCAATAGCCAAGATGGTCCTTTTGCCGAAAGTGCAGATACCGACCACCCCGAGTCGCTTTATGCCGCTACCAAAAAAGCCAATGAAGTGATGGCCCACAGCTATTCGCGACAGTTTGGTCTGCAAGTCATTGGTCTGCGTTTCTTTTCGGTGTACGGTCCCTGGGGACGACCCGATATGGCCTACTTTTCCTTCACACGTAAAATACTGGCGGGGGAATCCATTCCCGTCTTCAACCAGGGGCAGATGGTGCGTGACTTTACCTACATCGGAGACATTTGTCAAGGCATCAGTCAATTGATAAAGCGACTTCCCGACTTGCCGTCTTACCGGATATATAATTTGGGCAATAATCACCCGGTAAAGATAATGGACTTTATTGCGTCCTTAGAAAGTGCCCTTTCATGTCGTGCACAGATTGATTTACAACCGATGCAAACAGGGGATGTCACTTTTACCAATGCCGATATTTCCCTCGCTCAAAAGGACTTTGCTTACGCCCCAAAGACCTCCCTTCAAGACGGCCTCAGTCATTTTGTAGATTGGTACCACAGTTATTATAAGTAACTTTGAAGTAAGTGCTTTGGAAGATGGTGAGGCAGCTTAAATGGAGCAGCGAAGGGAACAAAAGCGGCCACCTCCAAATTTTTATGGAGGAGTTAAGCGATGCCAAAATGATGAGTATATGCAAATTGAACTGCGGTATTGAGAACTTGGCAGGTGAAACTTACTCAAATCCTGTTTTTTTTATTCAACCTTCTTACAGCGTTTCTGAGATTTAAATAGTTTCTTTCTATAAAATAGTGATAAAAATTGCGTCGATTGAGAACTGTGATGGCTGGTTTAAGGGAAACTGTTTCTTTAGGTTGTTCCGGGTTTAAGGTGTCACAGATCTTGGATATCATGTCAAACATGTTGTACTCTTCAAGAACTAAGTCTTTTGACTGAAGAAGTTCTTGTTGGGAGTTCTCAAACCGTTCATCTTTAATTATCTTATCAATGGTCTCAACAGCTTTATCGAAGTCGCCTATTTTAATTGTTTCAAAAGATTTTTCAGGAAAATAGTCATTTATATTTGTGCAGCCATAATAAATTGGGAAAGTTCCGGCAAGAAAGCAGTCTGATATTTTTTCAGTCCAGTAATACTTCGAAGATGAGTTTTCAAGTGCTATATGGTATTTATATGGTGCAAGAGTTTCCCACTTATCATTGAAATCATTAATGCCCCTCCCATAAACATCAAGTTTGGATCCATAATGAAGCTTCAACTTTCTAACAAATTCTATTCTTTCCTGGTGCCCACGGGTAAAGGCTTTGTTACTTGTAATAACAGAGATGAGTTTGGTTTTCTTTGGGGGAGCTGACTGCTTAAGATAATCGTAAGATATAGAATGCTTGGGCACCCCGTTTTGAGTAGTTACTCCTACCAGCCATGGGAGCGTGGCAGGCGTATAAACAACATTTTCGATATCTCGTATTTCCTCCTGACACGAGCAAATCAATCCAAACTGCTTAAGATATGCTTTTGGAAAAGATACTATCGAGACAGGCTCTGAAATCATTAATATAACATTTTGAGGAGCAACAAAGGAAGCGGTTTTTGATTTGATATATTTATTACGAACAATCCAAAAATCCGGGTCCTCAACTTCTTCATCGATAAAAAACTGATATTTACCACATTTAGATATTCCCTTTGAGCCGGGCGTTTGTGCTAAGAGCCCATCACTGTTTTTACCTGTTGTAATCTTTACTTTATACATAATTTTAGGAAGAAAAACCACGATTATGGATGTGTTACAAAGCTGTAATAATTAGATCTATCCTGTTCAAAAACGGGAGCCGGGCTTTTTGAGGGCTTTCTGTTCGATTTCAGACTGTTGATTAACTCGGCCGATGTACTATAAAACAAAGCAGAATAATCAAATAGGTTGGTATTAAACATTTTATGACAGAGCATGGGTTTTGAATAAGTGGATGATAGGATAAATGTGCCCGAGGCTTTGTACTTTAAATACGCATCTGCTGAAGGTGTAGTAGGGTGAATTAGTGGAAGCAGGAAATCAAACGATTTCATATAGCATTGAAATTGTGAATCCGGCACAAAATTATTAAAAACAATAAATTTCTGTTCCAGTCCCTGTTCTGTTAATTTCTTAATAAAGGATGGACCTTCATGTTTAGACGCATTACCCAGTAGAATTATTTTAATATTTTCCGGGAATGAAGGGTCCGACGCCAATTCGAGCAAGAAATCATAATCCCGCCTTTTATACTCTATTGAACCGGGAACACCAATCCACACCTCCTTCTCAGGTTTTATTAATTCACAGTTGTTAAAAGAAGGCACATATGCACAATTAACATGAATAGAGCTTATCTTATTTTTCTGAGGGAAGTAAGCTTTCATATAACTTGCTAATACTAAATAGGATTTAACTCTTCTTGTTATTATCCTTTGCCCAAAACTAGAATTCAGTTTATTGGTATTATGAAGTATTCCGCTGAATTTTATCCTTTTAGGAAAGGGCAGCAATGAAAACTTTAACACCGAAGGTCCTTGAGCCGTGTTGAAAACTACATTATTGATTTTCGAATTCAGCAAGAAATACCAAATTCTAAGTAAGGACCCTGGTTTTTGCATATCGTAAGTCTTGATTGTAGCAAAGTTTTTTATCGTTTCATAGTTGATAGCATTTTGCTTATTGCATATTAGAATGGGGGTACAATTGCTTTTGTACAAGAAAAGCAGCTGAGAATAGATGAGCTCAGAATGAAAGGGATAGAATTCAATCAGGGCAACTTTAGCCTTTTGTTTTCTTGTGGTGCGCATTTTTCTTTCTGATTAGGGTAACGATACTTTAGTCTTTTTCTATGTGTTTATCGATTCCTTCTGCAGTCCAGAAAGTTTTGGTGTTGCGCACCTGATTCCGAATGGCACGGTTGCGCTCAATGGATTCCTTGGTTTTATAGGGGCGTCCGTGTTCCAGGTGAATACAAATTGCGGCGTAACGAATCTGGCGTGATCGCAGTCCATAGTTTTGCAGTCGCTCCCCCAGTTCCCGATCCTGACCGCCGTAATGCATGGTTTCATTGAAACCATTAATGGCCACAATGTCATGCTTCCATCCGGAGGAATTGTGTCCGTTCCAGGAGGCTTTGGTGGGCGTCAGGGCGTTCATCAGGGTGGTGTACCAGCGGCTTTTTACCAGTTTGGTGCTTTTGAAAGTTTTGGGAAGGCCATTTTGATACAGCCACTTGAGTTCAAAGGCTTTTTGAGATTGAATGTGGCTGCGTTCAATGTGTTGGCTCAAATCAAGAGGAAGTCGTAAAGTGCCACCGGAAAGGAAGTAGCCCTGCTTACGCCTTTGAATATGTTGGGCAACAAAATCGGCACGGGGGATGCAATCTCCGTCGGTAAAAATAAGGTAGTCTGCTTTGGAGGCAACAATGGCTTTGTTGAGAATGGGGCATTTTTGGTAGCCTTCATCGGGGTGCCAAATGTGCTGGATACGTAAGTGGCTGTTTTCCCGGAAATTTTGCACCAGCTCGCGGGTCGCCTCCTGGGAGCCGTCGTCGGCAATCACAATCTCGAAGTTCTTGTGCGTCTGACATTCAAAGCCCCACAGCACTTTTTGCAACCATTGGGGCTGGTTGTAGGTGGTGAAAATTACAGATACAAAGTCTTCCATGGGGCTCATTGCGCTTGTTTTCAAATGTAAAGTTAAACAATGTTTTTAAAAAGTCGCCGCTCCCTGCGTTTTGTTTCTGGTCCCGGTCGGTGAACCCGGACTCGTGTCATTCGCGTTCTTTTTTGTAATTTAGCAGCCTGTATCATTTATTGGTTTGTATATGATAAAATATTTAAAATATCTGCTTCAAACGGCCTTGTTCCTGCTCCTTTTTTTTGCCTTTTATCAGGTGCTGTTTTTGCTGTTTAACCGGAGTTACGCCGATGGAGCGCCATTTGCTGTTTTGGCCCGTTCGTTGTG
>JAAYTS010000331.1 GCA_012517995.1 Clostridium sp. | reverse complement strand
TCTCGAGTTTGACAGTTGATGAATACAGTAGAGGCAATAAACGTTTAAATTTAAAGGTTTACGCCTCTTTTCTATTTTTCAAAAATGTTGTATGGAATGACCTTTGAAATTTTTCCTACACCTTTTGTTTAGTTCCTTTGGTAGGTAGTATTGCTTATCTAATCCTAGAGCCAATGCTCCCTCTAATGCAGTTAATGTTTTTGAACCTGTATACTGTGAAGCGTAGCAAAAGTCTGAAATATTAGCTACCTGCATATTCTGCAGGGTTTCAATGATGTTCCTTACTGTTAAATGTATACTTTTATCGAATCTGTTCAGCTTAGCTTCAAGTAGTCTGTAAATTAAAAGGGCTGTATAGCAAATCATGAAGTGAGCAATAATTCTTTCTCTTGTACGGTGGAAGTATGGTCTTGATGCAAAATCCGATTTGAGTATTCTGAAACATTCCTCAACCTTGTAACGTTGTTCATTGATTGCCAGTATGTCCTTTACGCAATCATCCAGATTTGTAGCAATAGCATAAAAACCATCATATTTTTCTTCTTCTCTAATTTTATCAAGGTCCAGTTCATATTTTTCATTTGAATTTTTCACCTTTTTAATAAAACGGGTAACATCATTCGGTCCCTTTTTGTATTCGTTAGGATTCATTTTCTCAAGAATTTTTTTTGCTCTTTCAATTTGACGATTTCTGATAAAACGTTGATATTCCATGGTTTTTCTCGAAAACGTAATAATAACACGCTGTTTTAACATGGCTTTTGATTTTACCTTCTTAGTTTTTCCATTATCTAAAACCTTTTCTTCGTAAAGTCCGACATCAAGTAAGGTATCTGCCTCAATGACTTTGTAGGCTTTGTCTTCGTAAAGAAGTCCGTTCTTTTTATCAATATTTTTCAATAACTCAATACTTACAGGAGAATCGTTAGAAAGAAGTCTGTAATCACAGTCATTAAATACAGCCTCCTTCAGGGCATTGGATAATTTCTTTACTGACTGTGTAACAACAAAGGCTCTGCCTCCCATGGAGTTGAAATTTCTTATGTGATAGGAACTCAGACCTGCATCAGCACAATATATGAATTTCTTCTTCCCTTCGCCGAACATCTTTACAAGTTCTTTTTCAAGTGGAATAACAGTTGTCTGCTCATTTGTGTTGCCAGGTGCTATACACATGGAAATCGGAATTCCGTTGGTATCCATAAACAGTCCAATTTCAACAAGAGGGTTAGGTTTATGGTCTTTTGAAAAACCATATTGGCGAAGTCCTGTAAAAACTTCTCCAGTAACTTCGTCTACATAGTCCGAGTCCTGATATTCTGTCTCGCAATAGAAATTAGTACAGTCATAGTAGCAGACAGCGGTATTTCGCTTAAGAATTTTCCCACTTGTCTTAAATAGGTGTTCAATGTATTCGTTGTAGTGTTCATACATTAGATCCATTGTTCTCATGATATGCTGATAATCAAAAACAGGTTCTTCATAGAAAGTATGCAGATTTTCAAAACTTCCAAGTTTTGAATCAGGAGAAAGAATTCTTGAATAGGTCATAAACCTGTTTACAAGATCAGGATTAAAGCTAATTTTTCTGTTTTTTGTAATGTTACTGAAGAATTTATCAATTTCAAGCTGATAGTAAAGTCTTTGCAAATATAAGTAGCCTATGTTTTTCAACGTACTTTCAGAAACAGACTGATTTGATGCTCTGATTTTTTGAGTAAAATCAAGGTTTATGTCCATATCAACCTTGTTTTTTTTCGCTTCCTCATTGTACTTAGCGACCTCTTCTTTTGCGTAAGCAAGAGGGTCATCAGTAACTTTAAGCAATTCTGAGTGTTTACCTATTTTTGCAATATTTTTAGATGTAACTTTTTTTCCGTTGCGGATACCGACCTGGATAAAGTAGGTTGGGTCCTTGGATTTTTTATCAAACCATAGTTTCATAATTTATTATCGCTTCCTTTTCTTGTTATTTAAATCATTTTTATAGCGCCCTTTCTATTATATCATAATATGCAACACCATGCAACAATTTTTTACAAAAAACTTGACAATTTTTTTTATAAAAAAAGCCCATTTTTCAATGGGTTTCAGACTTTTTGATCTTTAGTTTTTAATGACTAACTGTCAAACTCCCGTGAAAGAATGTTTTCCATTTTTAATTCTTTACCTATTTGAATATTCCCCATATATAACCAACCTTTCTTGTTAAATGGTTTGCCATAATACCAATTATTCTCTTGGAGTTTCTTTCATTGTATTATAATACT
>JAAYTS010000118.1 GCA_012517995.1 Clostridium sp. | reverse complement strand
TTGTTACTTTCTTAAGTCCCTTCTCTCCTGTTAGTGGATCTTCCGAGTAGACTAAATCCCCTACCTCTATATCCTTAATTTCCTTATAACCATCATCCGTCTTAATCAAGGTATCCTCAGTAAAACATACCTTCCCTATTAATGTAGTCAATATCACTGTTGCTGTAAGTACTGCTAGGTATCTGGCTACCTGCTCTCTGGACACTCCTCCATTTATCATATCAATACTTAAATTAATTGACTGATAGAGACTCCACAGGGACATGATTGTTCCTAAAAACAGCACCATATTACAAGAAAGCTTTTTGGCTATTGCCTTAATTCCCATTCCAACTACAGTACCAATCCCAATACCTATAGCTGCCTCAATCCAAACATCTTCCGAACATAATGCTGCTATGTAATCTAATATCGACACCTGATTTACTATTGCAAGATATATTCCTGTCATCACTACTAAAATTGAAAAAATTACATTATTAGTGATTTTCCACAAATCGCTTTAATTTGATTAAACTGTTATTACTTTAATATAATTAATCATTTTTCTCCATTATTTTAAGTAATTCATTACATTTTTCTATCCATTGTAAGGCCACTTCTTTTTCAATTATTTCAATAGCAGTGGTGCAGTAACTATTTAGAAATTTCACATATTCTTCTTCATTGTCGTTTTCATTACTATATGTAGGTGTAATTTCTAAAACCACTTTATTATTTTCATTATAAACCCATGTTTCATATTTTTTTGAGCTCCACAACGAATACTTTAATCCTACCCAAAATGTATTTCCATTTTTTTTAACCATGGTTAAATACGTTTTATCCTGAAAGTATTCATTGCACAAATATCCAATTCCTTTTTCTTTTAAGGAATAATGTATTTCTAATTTATTTTTTATAGCTTTTTCTAATATTGTTTTAAGTGTTCGTATGCCTTCAATTGCAAAATCTGATTTATAAAGTACTATATTATTTGATAATTTAGTTGATTGAAAGTATATATCTATCTCGCTATACCTGTGCAAATCTAGAACTTCACATGGTAAACTAATAACTATTTTCTTATCACTTGATATTTTTAAAATAATTATATTATCCATTACAAAATCTTCCCCTTCTTCGTTACTAATCCAGCTCTTCTTAATACAGCCTGCATTTGCTGAGTTAAATCTCCCCACTCTCTTACGTGTCCATGAAATATCCCTCCACCTGTTTCATCTAAAACCACAAATTCACCTTGACTTATACCAATCCTTCTAGTTGTACTTTGATTAATTGGCAAAGAATTATCTAAAGCTCCTTGCCCATTTATTGGTGCTCTGCTCTTGATAGGGTTACCTTTTTTACCATGGTAATCCGCATTTTCAAAAGTTCCATTCTTACCCCCACAGCTATTATGTACAAATACATCCTGCTCTGATACAAAATATGTGTGCCAGTCTTCAACTTCGAAGTTGTATACCTTTATTGGTGAATCTAAATGCTCAAACTTTAACTCCTTTATTTCTCTTCCTTCACCTGAATATAAGTATAC
>JAAYTS010000017.1 GCA_012517995.1 Clostridium sp. | reverse complement strand
ATATTTAAGTCTTCTTAAATATTACCTTGAAGTTAGAGTGTAAACTATGAAACCGCCGTATACGAGAACCGTACGTACGGTGGTGTGGGAGGTCGGTAAATAAAATAATTATTTACCTCCTACCCGATTTTTATTACCTTGACAGATAAAAAAAATTCATTTATTATTTTTATTAATAATGTAAATAGTGAAAAAGGCAATGATTAAGAGGAGTAGACAGTGCTGACTTAAAAAGAGATAGAAAATCTTAGGCTGAAAGTTTTCTAATAAGTGACAGCTGTTGAAGGTAGCTTAGAAGCTCTGCAGTTGAAATAATAGTAGACTGTGGCGGTAAAGAACCGTTATTTCTATAAAGGGCCCAATTATTATATTGGGAATTTTGGTGGTACCGCGGAGAATATTCTTTCGTCCATTTTTGGATGAGAGGATTTTTTTATATATAGGAGTATAGATGCTTTTAACATTGCCTCACATAATTTTGGTTTTAATAGTATTTAAATAAATGGAGGTTTTTAAATGAATAACATGGCAAAAACATATGACCCAAAACAAGTTGAAGACAGAATTTACAATGAGTGGCTGGAAAAAAGTTGTTTTCATGCAAAAGTTGACAGGGAAAAGACACCTTATACAATAGTTATTCCACCGCCAAATATAACAGGACAGCTTCATATGGGGCATGCTCTTGATAATACTTTGCAGGATATTTTGATAAGGTGGAAGAGAATGCAGGGGTATTCTGCCCTTTGGCTTCCTGGAACTGACCATGCAAGTATTGCTACAGAAGCAAGAATTGTTGAAACTATGGCTAAAGAAGGAATCACCAAAGAAGAAATAGGCAGGGAAGAGTTTTTAAAAAGAGCATGGGAGTGGAAAGAACTCTACGGGGGAAGAATTGTAGAACAATTAAAAAAACTAGGCTGCTCTTGCGATTGGGAACGTGAAAGATTTACCATGGATGAGGGACTTTCTAATGCTGTTAAAGAGGTGTTTATAAAACTTTATAAAAAAGGTCTTATTTACAGGGGAGAAAGAATTATAAATTGGTGTCCTAAATGTAACACTTCCATATCAGATGCGGAAGTTGAGCACAATGAAAAACAAGGTAAATTTTGGCATTTTAAATATCCTGTAAAAGATAGCAATGAGTATGTGGTAATTGCCACCACAAGACCTGAAACAATGCTTGGAGATACAGCAGTGGCTGTACATCCTGATGATGAGAGATATAAACATCTTGTAGGTAAAATGGTGATTCTGCCTCTAGTAAATAGGGAAATACCTGTTATTGCAGATGAATATGTTGATATGGAATTTGGTACTGGAGTTGTTAAAATAACTCCTGCTCATGACCCTAATGACTTTGAAGTGGGACTTAGGCACAATTTGCCTCAATTAAAGGTTATGAATGATGATGCAACAATGAATGAACTTGCTGGTCAATACAGTGGAATGGACAGATATGAGGCTAGAAAGCAGATTGTAAAGGATCTTGAAAACCTTGATTTGCTAGTTAAGATTGAAGACCATACTCATAATGTAGGAGAATGCTATAGATGTAATACTGTAGTAGAGCCTATAATCTCAAAACAGTGGTTTGTTAAAATGGAGCCTTTGGCAAAACCTGCAATAGAAGCAGTTAAGAATGGTTCTATAAAATTTGTACCTGAAAGATTTTCAAAGATATATTATAACTGGATGGAAAATATACAGGACTGGTGTATTTCAAGACAGCTTTGGTGGGGTCACAGAATTCCTGCATATTATTGTTTGGAATGTGGACATATGATGGTGGAACACAGTATGCCTGATGTTTGTCCTGAGTGTAACAGCACAAGGATAAAACAGGATGAGGATACTCTTGACACATGGTTCAGCTCTGCCCTTTGGCCTTTTTCAACTTTGGGATGGCCGGAGGAAACAGAGGATTTAAAATATTTTTATCCTACAGATGTACTTGTTACAGGTTATGACATAATATTTTTCTGGGTAGCAAGGATGATATTCTCAGCCTTAGAACATACAGGAAAAGAGCCCTTTAAGTACGTTTTTATACATGGTATTGTAAGAGATGCACAGGGAAGAAAGATGAGTAAATCCTTAGGTAACGGTATAGATCCTTTGGAAATAATCGATAAATATGGAACAGATGCTTTAAGATTTGCTCTTACAATAGGTACTTCCCCAGGAAATGATATGAGATTTTCTGATGATAAAGTTGAATTTAGCAGAAACTTTGCAAATAAAATTTGGAATGCATCAAGATTTGTTCTTATGAATTTTGATGAAAATATTGATTTTACAAAAGTAAATTTAGAAAAATTTACAATAGCTGATAAGTGGATAATGAGCAGGATAAGCTCTCTTTGTAGAGATGTTACAGAAAATATGGAAAAATTTGAACTTGGTATAGCGCTGCAAAAAGTGTATGAGTTTATATGGGATGAGTTTTGTGATTGGTATATTGAACTTGTAAAACCAAGGCTTTATGATAAAGAATCTGATTCAAGACTTGAAGCTCAGTATGTACTAAACTATGTATTAGGTACATCCATGAAACTTTTACATCCTTATATGCCGTTTATTACTGAAGAGATTTATTCACACCTTATAAATGAAGATGAAAGTATAATGATTTCTAAATGGCCTTTATATGAGGAAAAATACAATTACGAAGAAGAAGAAAAGAAAATGGACCTTATAATGAACATTATAAAAAGTATTAGAAATATAAGAGCAGAAATGAATGTACCACCATCAAAAAAGGCAAAAACCATATTTGTTGCCCCAGGTGCTAGAGAGCAAGAAATATTAAAAGAAGGAGAAGCATTTTTCAAAACATTAGGCTATAGTTCAGAGACTGTTATACAGGCTGATAAATCTGGTATACCTTCAGATGCAGTAACATCTGTTTTAGCAGGAGTGGACGTGTTTATTCCATTGGAAGATTTAATTGATATTGAAAAGGAAATTGAAAGACTTGAAAAAGAAAAGGACAATCTTCAAAAAGAGCTTGATAGGGTAAATAAAAAGCTTTCTAATGAAGGGTTTGTTTCAAAGGCACCTAAAAAAGTAATTGATGGGGAACGTGAAAAGAAAGAAAAGTATGAAGAGATGTATCAAAAAGTATCAGAAAGATTAAATAGTCTTAAAAAGTAATTAAGAACAAGTGGTCAGTACTTTTGTTTCACTTTTTAAAAGTAGAAAGGGGTATTGACCACTTTTTATTTTACCGTTAGAAGGACGGAAAATGGGGTAAAATATTGAAGATGTATTTAAAATCAATTTAGTAAAATTGCAACAAGAAAGCGGGGAACTAGATTTTGAATATAGTAATGGCTGGAATTGACTATTGTACTGCAGCCCTTGAGCATCGGGAGAATTTTAGTTTTACAAAAAGTAAAGTTAGGGAAATAATAAAAGATATAAACAAAGATTACAACATAGGTGTAGTTTTATTATGCACTTGTAACAGGACTGAAATTTATATATCTGGTGATAAAAAGAAAACAACCATTGACCCAGTTACTATTCTATGTAAATATGCGGGTGTTGATTTTAATAAGTATAAGAAGTTTTTTTTTATAAAAGAAAATGAAGAAGTGGCAAAGCACTTGATGGAAGTAGCTTCTGGTCTTCATTCAATGATATTTGGAGAAGATCAAATTATTTCCCAGGTAAAAGATGCTGTTAAAGTTTCCAATGAGGAAAATGTAAGTAATCCAATATTAAATACTTTATTTCGGTATGCAATAACTTGTGCTAAAAAAGTTAAATCCAGTGTTTTATTAAGAAGTGTTTGCCCCTCTGTTGCAAAAAGAGCTGTAGAACTATTAAAAGATGATATAAAAGAAAATCTAGATTTTAAAGTCCTTGTAATAGGTAATGGTGAAGTGGGAAGAAGTGTCTGTAATTTGCTAACACTATCAGGATGTAAAGTATATATTACTCTTAGAACTTGTAAAAATAGAGATACCATTGTGCCAAGTGGCTGTATTCCTATTAATTATAATTTGCGGCAAGAATATTTTGAAAAGGTTAATGCAGTAATTAGTGCCACATCAAGTCCTCATCACACAATAAGTTATCAAATGCTTAAAGAGTGTAATAGGCTGCCAGATTACATTATTGATTTAGCAGTTCCAAGGGATGTGGATCCAGTTGTAAGTACAATTGAAGGAATAAAGCACTATAATATTGATACCATAGGAAAGTGTGGTTTAAAAAATAACAGTAAAGAAATTGAAATTGTAAATGGTATTGTTGAAAAGCAAATGAAAAAGTTTTACCAATGGTTTGTTATACATAAATACGCCAAAGATATAACTTTTGTTAAGAATTTGACCATAAAAAAAGTGACAGAAAGTTTACAAAAGGATTTAACAGAGGATGAAAAGATAGAAAAAGCCATATCAAAAACCATTGATTATATTATGTACTCTATAAAGGATGATATATCAGAGGAAATATTTTCGAAAATAAAAAAAGGAATTGTATCAAAAAAATGAAATTATATCATTATCTATTATAGAACCAGATTTAAAATAGGATGTGATATTTTGAACTGTAGAAGGGAATATTCTCATTTCCCATTTTTTATAAATTTAGCAGACAAAAAAATTGTTGTGATAGGGGGAGGAAAAATTGCTTTAAGGCGTGTTCAAGTGCTTGTGAAATTTGGGGCAAAAGTAATTGTGATAGCACCAGAAATAAAAAAAGAATTAGATTTAATGAATCAAAAGGGTAAAATAAATGTAATTAAAAAGGAGTACAAAGAAGGGGATATTAAAGGAGCAGATATGGTTATTGCTGCAACTGACAAAAAGGATGTAAATGAAGCTGTAGTAAAGGATGCAAGAAAATTAAAAATATTTGTAAATACAGTAGACTGTAAGGAAAACTGTGACTTTTTCTTTCCAGCAATATTTTCTGACGAAAACATAATTGGGGGAATAATATCAAATAACGGTGAAAATCACCGCCAGGTAAAAGAAAAGGCCAGTAAAATAAGAGAGTTTTTAAAAAGGGGCGTATTACAGAATGAAAATAATAAGGGTGGGTAGCAGGGACAGTAAATTAGCAATTATTCAGGCAGAGCTTGTCATGGATGCAATAGAAAGTTTTGATAAAAATATAAAAACCCAGCTTATAACTATGAAAACTACAGGGGATAAGATACTGAACAAAAGTCTTGACAAAATAGGCGGCAAAGGGCTTTTTGTAAAGGAATTGGATGAGGCTCTTTTAAATAACATGGTGGATATAACAGTACACAGCTATAAGGATGTACCAATGGAGGTAAACCCAGATTTGCCAATAGTGGCAGTGTCTAAAAGGGAAGATTGCCGGGATGTTCTTATATTGCCAAAAGCAAAAAGAGATGGAACAAAACCTGTAGGCTGTTCAAGCAAAAGAAGAACTATTCAATTGTCCCAATTAGGATATGATAATATAGCTCCAATCCGAGGAAATGTTATTACAAGGATTAAAAAACTTGATGAAGGAGAATTTGGCGCTCTTGTTTTGGCAGCAGCAGGTATTAAAAGACTTGGTCTTACTTATAGGATTAATAAATATTTTTCAACAGAAGAAATTATGCCGGCTGCATGTCAGGGAATTATTGCAGTTCAAGCCCGAAAGGGTGAAAATGTTGACTTTTTAAAAGGTTTTCACTGTGAAGAATCAAAAAAAATAGCTGATGGAGAAAGGGCTTTTGTAACTGCATTACATGGAGGCTGTTCTTCTCCTGTAGCTGCTTATGCACAAATTGAAAAGGGTAAATTGATTTTAAGTGGATTATATGTTAATGAGGAAAGTGGAATTATTATAAAGGGAAGTATGTCAGGGGAAATTAAAGATGCAAAAGAGATAGGTACAGTGTTGGCACAAAAGCTTAAAGGGGGGAATTAAACGTGGCAAAAGGATTTGTAGCATTGGTTGGAGCAGGTCCAGGGGAAGTTGGACTTTTAACCTTTAGAGCTAAAGAATACATTGAAAAAGCAGATGTGATTGTGTATGACAGGCTAGTATCACCTGATATACTGGATTTAATACCTAAGGGAATAAGAAAAATTGATGTAGGAAAAGATCCTGGCAATCATAAAGTTTCCCAGGAAGAGATAAATAATATTTTGCTAAAAGAAGCAAGGAAGGGCAATATGGTAGTAAGGCTAAAAGGGGGAGACCCGTTTTTGTTTGGAAGAGGCGGGGAAGAGCTGGAACTGCTTTTTGAAAACAATATACCTTTTGAGGTGGTACCAGGAATAACCTCTGCCATTTCTGTTCCCTCTTATGCTGGAATTCCTGTTACTCATAGGGATTTTTGCAGCAGTGTTCATATAATTACCGGACATCAAAAGAAAAATGAAGCATTAAAAATAAATTACAAAGCACTTTGTGAAATGGAAGGTACTTTGGTTTTTTTAATGGGAGTGGCTTCCTTAAAAGAAATTATGGAAGGCCTAATTAAAGCTGATATGGATAAAAAAACACCAGCAGCTATAATAGAAAATGGCACCTGTCCAAATCAGCGTATGGTTACAGGGACTGTTGAAAATCTTTATGAAAGGGCTATTATGGAAAAAATAAAATCCCCTTCAGTAATTGTAGTTGGAAAGGTGTGTCAATTGGCGGATAAATATAATTGGTTTATGAAGAGACCTCTTTTTGGGAAAAAAATCATTGTAACAAGACCTAAAATATCTGGAAATACATTAAGCACAAGGCTTAGAAGTCTTGGGTGCAAAGTTTATGATTATCCTTGTATAGAAATACAAGAGATAATAAATAATCAAATTTTAAAAAAAGAAATTAATTGTATATCGGATTACAGTTGGATGGTATTTACAAGTAAAAACGGTGTTGATATATTTTTTAATTATCTATTAAAAGAAAATATGGATTTTAGAGTGCTAAAGGACATTAAAATTGCTGCAGTAGGTTTTAAAACTGCACAGTCTTTAAAAGAACATGGCATAATAGCGGACTTTGTACCGGATATTTTTGATGGTGAAAATTTAGCCAAAGGTCTTTTAGAAAAAATAAATAAAAGGGACAGGATTTTGCTTATAAGAGCTTTAATGGGCACAGAAGAAATTCCCAATATATTAGGTGAAGAAGGTATTGCATTTAAAGATGTTCCAATTTACAATACATTATTTAAAAATGATAATGCACAATATATGAAAAAATTAATTGAACAGGATGAAATTGATTTAGTAACTTTTACAAGCGGCTCAACTGTTGAAGCATTTGTGAAGTCCATGCCAGAGGTTGATTTATCCAAGGTAATAGGTGTTTGCATAGGCAAAAAAACAGCCTTAAAGGCTAAGGAATACGGTATTAGGCATTTTATTTCAGATGAGGCAACAGTTGCTAGTATTATTAGTAAAATTTTGGAGGTATGTAATGAAGGAAGTAACACCAAGAAGAGAGATAAGACCTAGAAGATTGAGGGAAAATAAAAATATAAGAAATCTTATTAGGGAAACAAGAATTTCCACAAAGTCTTTGGTGCTGCCAATATTCATAAAGGAAGGCAGTAATATTAAAGAAGAAATTAAATCTTTAGAAGGGCATTATTATTACAGTCCAGACATGGTGCCCTATATAATTGAAGAGGCATTAAACTGTGGGGTAAGCTCAGTGCTTTTATTTGGCATTCCAAAAACAAAAGATGATAAAGGCAGTGGTGCATATGCAAAAGATGGAGTTGTACAGCAGGGAATTAAGGAAATTAAATCACGTTTTCCAGAAATGATGGTTATTACAGATGTTTGTTTGTGCGAATATACCAATAATGGACACTGTGGTATGGTAAGGGGAGATAAAGTTTTAAATGATGAGACTCTGCCATATTTAGCCAAAACTGCCCTTTCTCATGTTATAGCTGGTGCAGATATGATTGCACCCTCTGATATGATGGATTTTAGAGTTTATGAAATTCGGAAGGTTTTAGATGAAAATGGATTTAGTGACAAATCCATAATGTCTTATGCAGTTAAATATGCTTCATCTTATTATGGTCCATTTAGGGAGGTTGTAGGTTCAGCACCTGCCTTTGGTGACAGACAAAGTTACCAGATGGATTATCACAATGTGAGGGAGGCAGTAAAAGAGGCATTACTTGATGCAAAAGAAGGGGCAGATATACTGATGGTGAAACCTGCATTGTCCTACCTTGATATTATTAAAGAAATTAAAAACAATACAAACCTTCCTGTAGCAGCCTATAGTGTAAGTGGTGAGTATGCAATGATAAAGGCAGCTGCAAAAGCTGGGTTTATAAATGAGTACAGTGTAATGTGTGAAAGTGCTGTGGGAATATACCGTTCAGGTGCAGATATATTGATAACTTATTATGCAAAAGAACTTTCTGATGCAATAAAGAAGGGGGATATTGGGTAAATGACTTTGTATGATAGAGCCAAAAAGGTAATACCAGGTGGCGTCAACAGTCCTGTGAGAGCTTTTAGGGCAGTTGGAGGCAGTCCATTGTTTATAAGCAGGGCAGAAGGCTCAAAAATATACGATATTGATAATAATGAATATATCGATTATGTATGTTCTTGGGGACCGATTATTTTAGGTCATAATCATTCTGAAGTCGCCAAAAGCATTACTGATATAATTCACAATGGACTAAGCTTTGGGGCGCCTACTGAAAGTGAAGTTTTAATGGCAGAGTTAATCACTGGAATTGTGCCTAATGTAGATATGGTAAGGTTGGTAAATAGCGGAACGGAAGCTGTAATGAGTGCCATAAGGTTAGCAAGGGGATATACCAAAAAAGAAAAGATAGTGAAATTTGAAGGCTGCTACCACGGTCACGGAGATAGTATGTTGGTAAAGGCAGGCTCAGGGGCTTTAACCCTGTCAGCTCCTGATAGTTTAGGTGTCACTGACGGAACAGCTAAGGATACTTTAGTTGCTGTATATAATGATATAGAGAGTGTAGAGAGGTTGTTTTTTGAAAATAAAGATAAAATAGCCGGAGTAATTATAGAACCTGTTGCAGCCAATATGGGAGTTGTACCCCCAAAAGAAGGTTTTTTAACAGAGCTTAGAGAACTATGCGACAAAAATAATGCTCTTTTGATATTTGATGAAGTAATAACAGGATTTAGGCTTTGCCTTGGTGGAGCTCAGGAATTTTACAGTGTAGATGCTGATATAGTTACCTTTGGAAAAGTAATAGGAGCAGGTATGCCAGTTGGTGCCTATGGGGGCAGGAGGGAAATAATGGAACAAATATCACCTCTGGGTGGGGTATATCAGGCAGGTACTCTTTCAGGAAATCCTATAGCTATGACAGCAGGATTTACACAGCTTAAAATCTTAAGTGAAAACAAAGAGATATACGGTAAAATTAATGCTTTGGCAAAAAAATTAGAAGAAGGTTTTAAGAGAATTGGTGAGGAACTTGAGTTTCCAATGTGGGTTAATAGGGCAGGTTCTTTGGTAAGTGTGTTTTTTACAAAAGAAAAGGTGGAGAATTTTGAAAAGGCAAAAACCAGTGATACCAAGCTTTATGCAAAGTACTTTAACCATATGCTAAAGAAAGGTATTTACTTAGCACCTTCTCAGTTTGAAGCCATGTTCGTAAGCTATTCTCATACAGAAGAAGATATTTACAATACATTAGATGCTGCAAAAAAAGTATTAGATGCTTTAAAAGAGCAGAAATAGCTTCTTGACGTGGATATTTTAAAATAAATATGATAAACTAATTTAAGGAATAAGCCAATAATAGAGATTTTAAGGTTATTTTTTAAAATAAGGGTGATTTAATATGAAATATGGATTTATCAGGGTTGGCGCAGCTGTTCCAAAGCTTAAAGTTGCAGATTGCCACTATAATTCCCATGAAATTATAAAAATGATAAAAAAGGGAGAAGAAAAAGCAATTAAGATTTTAGTATTCCCAGAACTCTCCATTACATCATATACATGTGGAGATTTATTTTATCAAGATGTACTTAGAGAAGATGCATTTTTGTGTTTATACAAAATATTAGATGAAACAAAGGATTTAGATATAATATCTTTACTTGGAATTCCTGTATTAAAGGATAATCAATTATTTAACTGTGCAGTTGTTATACAAAGGGGAAAGATATTAGGAGTTGTACCAAAGACATATATACCAAACTACAGTGAATTTTATGAATGGCGCTGTTTTTCCTCTTCTAAAAATTCTATATGGGATACTATTAATATTTTAGGACAAGAGGTACCTTTTGGAACTGATTTATTATTTCAAGAAGAAAAAAATAAAGAACTTTGTTTTGGGATTGAAATATGTGAGGATTTATGGTCGGTGGCTCCCCCTAGTTGTTTTCAGGCTATGCATGGAGCAACCATATTATTTAATCTGTCTGCCAGCAATGAAATAATAGGAAAATATGAGTACAGAAGAGAACTTGTAAGCCAACAATCAGCAAGATGTATAGCAGGTTATGTTTATAGTTCTTCAGGTATAGGGGAGTCAACAACAGATTTGGTTTTTGGAGGACACTGTATTATATCTGAGTATGGAACAATTCTTTCCCAGTCTGAAAGATTTGCCCAAGACCAGTTGATATACTCTGAAATAGATCTTTTAAAGCTTGTTAACTATAGATGCAGAAATACAAGCTACATGGAGTATGGATATTTAAAAGATATGAAATTTAGAAAAGTTCAATTTAAATTAAACAATATTGAAGCAGATGATATTACAAGGGATATACAACCTCATCCTTTTGTTCCTTGTGATTTAGGTGCAAGAGCTAAAAGGTGCAGCGATGTTTTTAAAATTCAGACAGCAGCCTTGGCAAAGAGAATGAAGCATACAAAAATGGATAAAGTGGTTATTGGTATCTCTGGCGGACTTGATTCTACTCTGGCTTTTTTGGTAGCTGTTAAGACTTTTGACCATCTTAAGTTACCTAGAAAAAATATTATTGCAATTACAATGCCAGGGTTTGGGACCACTGAGGAAACATACAAAAACTCTTTAGAGCTTATAAGAACACTGGATGCAAGCTTAAAGGACATAGATATAAAACCTGCTTGCCTACAGCATTTTAAAGATATTGGACATGATGTAAATATCCACGATATAACATATGAAAATGTTCAATCCCGTGAACGTACACAAATTCTTATGGATATTGCAAACAAAGTAGGAGGTCTTGTTATAGGAACAGGTGATATGTCAGAGTTGGCTTTAGGATGGTGTACCTACAATGGGGATCATATGTCCATGTACTCTGTAAACTGTGGAGTGCCAAAGACTCTTGTTGCATTTTTATTAAGATGGGCAGCAGATAATGTTTTAGATGAAAAGGTGAAGGATGTATTATTAAGAATTCTTGATACTCCAATATCACCTGAATTGCTTCCACCTGACAATGAAGGAAAAATAAAGCAAAAGACAGAGGAGGTAATTGGACCTTATGAGCTTCATGATTTTTTCCTTTACCATATGATAAGATACGGTGCTACACCTTCAAAAATATTGTTTTTAGCAAAGAAAGCATTTACAGATAAATACAAGGAAGATGAAATAAAAAAATGGTTAATATTTTTCTTAAAGAGATTTTTTACACATCAATTTAAAAGGTCTAGTATGCCTGATGGTCCAAAAGTTGGTACAATAAGTCTTTCACCTAGAGGTGACTGGCGTATGCCAAGTGATGCGCAAGTTAATTCCTGGATCAATGAACTAAAGAATGAGTAAAGCTATACTTTTTGTCACTAATATAAAAAAAACTTTTTCTTTTGTAAATTTAATGTGGTATTATATAATATATGGGGGGAAAAGAATGTGGCAATTATAGGTATTGATTTAGGAACTACAAATAGTTTAGTTTCGTGTTTTATTAATGGGAAGTGTGTCATTATTCCCAATGCTTTAGGTGAAAAACTAACACCTTCTGTTGTAAGTGTTCTTGAAAACGGAGAGTTTATTGTTGGAAAGGCAGCGAAAGAAAGGCTGGTTACAAATCCGATGTATACAGCTGCTGCCTTTAAAAGGTATATGGGAACGGATAAGAAATACTACTTAGGAGAACATGTATTAACCCCAACTGACCTCTCTTCTATTGTGATAAAATCTCTAAAGGCAGATGCAGAATCATATTTGAATACTGAAATTACTGAAGCTGTAATAAGTGTACCGGCATATTTTAATGATAAGCAAAGAAGAGCTACAAAGCAAGCTGGTGAATT
>JAAYTS010000252.1 GCA_012517995.1 Clostridium sp. | reverse complement strand
TTCCTCTACCTCTTTAATAATTTGTCTTTTAAATTCTTCTGAATATCTTTTATTTTTGCTCCTCATTTTGGCAACCTCCTGTTGATTATATTTTACTATAATCGTGTGTGATTGTCTAAAATGGTTAGGGGGCTAAATAGAAATCTGTTCAGGAATGCTTGATACTTATCTTTCGAGTGTAAGCAACAAGACCAATGATATAATGAAAGTACTTACCATATTTTCTACTATTTTCATTCCTTTAACATTTATAGCTGGGGTATATGGGATGAATTTTAAATATATTCCTGAATTAAATTGGAAATACGGATATATAGGGTTTTGGGTTATATCATTAGTGGTAACTGGATTTATGGTACGTTTTTTTAAAAATAAAAAGTGGCTATAAGGTACTAAAAAACGACAAGAAAAATAAAATAAGTCCGGGCATTATGATTTTTGATATCGATAATTTTAAATCGATAAACGATAAATATGGACATGATTTTGAGGGTCGTGTATTAATTGAAGTTGTTAGTCCAACAGCTTCCATGGACTTTTCATATTTTGAAGAATCAAATAAGGATTTTAACGCTGTCTTAAAACGAGCAGATGAAGCTTTGTACAAATCAAAGGTTGAAGGTAGAAATAGGGTTAATATAATAATTTAATTAATAATTAAGTACATAAACTAATTGATAACCTACTCAGATAGATTTTTTTATCCAAGTAGGTTATTTTGTCATATTTACCTATGTAAACTTTTCAACCATGGTTCCACAATTTCCTTAAAGACCTTGTGATCGACTAAAATTCTATTCTGCCAATATGGATCATTTTGTTTACATATAACCCGCGGGGCTAAAATATAAGCAGTTAAAAATCCTGCTTCTTTTATAATTGGCACCAGTTCATCTTTTCCATCTCCATAAGGATAAGCAAAATCTACTACTTCTACTCTGCTTAAATTAGATTCGATAGTGTTTTTACTTTTGATCAAATCCTTTAAAAATGCATCCCTTTCTTCTGGGTTAAAGAATATAGGTTCATCATTCTTTAGGCGATGCATATCATAGGTATGAGAACCTACTGTTGCAAGGCCACTATCCACCATTTCCTGTATTTGTTCCCAAGTTGCCAAGTTGAGATTTTCATAATTATCGCTTCCAACATGACCCGCTATTATAAAAAGAGTAAAGGGGATTTGATGCTTTTTTAAAATAGGAAAAGCATTTTCGTAAACCGATTTATCAACATCATCAAAGGAAATCCATACACAGTTTTCAGGATAATTGCCCTTTACCCGATAATTCCTCAGGTCAGCTGGAGATAAAAAAGTTGCATTATTTTCTAATAGAATTTGTATATGATGTTCAAATTCACTTTCATAAACTGAATAATTCCTTAGTTCGTTGGAAGTAGTTAAGGATTCTATTATTTTAGTCATTAAATGATCTTTTCTCACACGATGATAGTTCAAGGCAAGGCAACCATCTTGTTGTAAAGGTTCTGGAAACTCCATGGCTGGCTTAATTTCTACATTTGCTTTGTCTATAATCATCAATATTATAAAAATTATTATAAAAGATAGACTAGCAATTTTTAAAATTTATTTAGAAGTTTCATATTGTTCTCCTTTATCTCCTATAGGGTTTGTCTCAAAGATAATGACTTTTTCATTTTGCAACTCTTCATAGGTGATTTCATCTATCATATTTAAATTCATTAAGTCCTCTTTTGTTGTTGGACTTGGATATTTTCTACGGGTTAAATTACCATATCTTTTTCGATTATAATAGCTCCAACCTGATAGTACTAAATAAATCATAATGAATAAAATACCGCCAAGTTTTAAAAAATCTTTAATATCCATATCGGTCATTTTAAAAACTATCCGAAATAACAACGGATATTCATGATGAAGGGAAAATATGGCATCTATAAAAAAGTATATAACTGTTAAACAGTAAAGCCATACTAAAAGTGTAAATAAACCAACAACAAGTTCACGCCACCAGATTCGTTTTGATCTTATAATAAAGGATTGATTTAAATGGTTTTGCGAATTCCTCTGTCTGGACTTGTCCATGTAGCATATCCTCCTTTTATTCTGCTTTTAATTGCCTTAGGTAAAGCAAACATTACAATCGTTGCATTTAATACCCAATAGATAAATGGATACCAAGCTCCCCATAAGAAGTATGGGAAAGTATTATCATATTTACTATCAATTATCACGGATATAAATAACTGTATTAAACATAGAAAAACCAAAGAAAAAGATGAAAAAGTAAGCCATATCAACAATTCTTGGATAGTGTCAGATATTATAAAATAATAAATTGTTACTATAACCCAAGAATAG
>JAAYTS010000117.1 GCA_012517995.1 Clostridium sp. | reverse complement strand
CCCATTTTCCTCTTCCCAAAGCACTGTATAAAAGGGTAAACCTAAAAGGGTTTTTTCTGGTGCTACCTGTTTTAGCATGTCACTCAAAGCCCTCTCCACCCAGGTAATCTGAGCAACAGAACCACTTTTTTTGCTCCAGCTACCATTTTGGTCATATGCCATAAGTGCTACATAGTCAACTGATTCTCCTAATGCCCTTCTATCATAGCACATTGACCATGTCCAGCTTCCCGGCTCAATTTTAGTAACATCAATTGATGTTATCACTCCTTGTTCTCTCAAAACAAAAGCCAGTTCCCTTACAAACTGTGACAAAACATATCTGTCATTAAAGTATATATTTTCAAAATCAATATTTATCCCGTCTAATCCATACTTCCATGTATAGTCTAAAAGAATCTTTACCATCTTGTCACGGGACTCTTTGCTGTTTAAAACTTTGTTTGCAATTTCTATATCAAATTCATTTCTAAAAAGCCCCCATACATGGTACCCGTTTTGGCGAGCCCAGTTCATATAATCCATATCTCCCATGTCAACCATATGAATTTTCCCCTGCCAGTTGCTAAAAACAACAGGGTCAGATTGTTTAACTCCTAGTACATTGTCATCATTTCTTAGTTCAAACCATGTAGGAGATATAATATTTAACCCTTCCATAGGCTCTACACCTGACATATCAGGTGTCTTTACACTTATCTGATCCCATACCATATTAATTTTACCATCTTTAAAAAGACTCTCATTAACGTTATATACTTTCCATGTGTCATTTATTTTTATTAAACTAAATTCCTTTTTCCCCTTATAATCCTTTGTGGAGCTGGAATTGTCCAAAAATCTCTTGTAATTTACATCATAAACCGCCGTTGCCTTTGCAATACATCCGAATATATTTTCTACCTCTATATTTAGATTTTTTATATCTTCTATAGCCTTATACCCTTTTTCATTAAAATAATTAATAATCCTTGATTTAGTAATGTTATCTTCTTTGGCTTTTCCTGTTGAGTTGTCTATATTAAAGTCTATATCAGATTGCATATTGTTTTTCTTATCCAGATACTCATTAATATAACTGTATATTAAATTTTCAATGGCTTTTTTCTCTTCACTTGGGTTTTCTGTTTTTACATCAGCCTCCAACATCTTTCTTATAATAACTGCAGCCTCAGATCTTAAAGCATTATTTTTAGGTCTAAAAGTATTGTCATTGTAGCCAGTTATTATTCCTGCCCCAACTGCCGTATTTAACTCGTACTTATAAGAATAGTTTTCATCTATGTCGTTAAAACTTATAGAATTTAAATGGTTTTGTGGTATTTTAAGAGCATTTATCACAGTAATCACTATTTCTTCCCGAGAAATAAATCTATTAGGAAGAAAAGTGTTATCACCATATCCCCTTACAATTCCATTTTCGTACGCTGTTGCAATAGGAACATAATACCATTTATCTGTGCCTACATCTTTAAAATGCTGTTTTCCATTTACTTGATAGTTTCCAAGATTCATGGCATTTACCAATAGTGAAATAAACTCTGCCCTGGTTATTTTGCTATCTGGTTCTGCCTTTAGATTATAACCTTTTAATATTCCCATATAAACAAGTTCATTGATATGTTCCCTTGCCCAATGGTCAGATATGTCTTTCATATGATATTGTTCAGATATATTAATTGCATAAGATTTACTTAATGATATTAAAACTGATAGCAGTAAAAATATTATCATTGTAACTGTTTTTTTCTTCATAAATATCCCCCTTTTTCTATAAAATCTCCCCTAGAGGTATTTTAAAAAAGCAAGAACTCCAAAAATTTAATTAATGGAGTTCTTTTAAAATTTTCTCTAATCTTCTATATTTTTTTGTATTGTTTCTAAACTATATTGATTCTAACAGCAAGTTTAGTATTACTACAATTTCTGCCCGAGTTGCCATGCGTTTTGGATGAACTCCTCCTCCAAATCCCTTAACCAGTCCTGCACCAGTCAAGGTTGCCACAGCCTCTTTAGCATATCCGCTTATCTCATTTGCATCATTATATTCTAAAAGATCATCTAAATTTGGTTTTTCAAGTTCTATCTCTGATACCTCAAGTGCCTTAGTCACTATCACCATCATATCTTCTCTGGTAATATTCCCATCAGGATTAAAAACCCCTTCCCTAACACCTTTAATAATGCCTAGTTCTTTTGCAATAGCTATTGCATCATAATAATAGGAATCTTTTTTTACATCTGAAAAGTTTTCATTGTATTGGGCTTCTAATTCTAATGCATTGACAACCATGATTATAAAATCCCCTCTTTTGGTATTGTCCCCAGGATTAAACATGCCACGTTGGTCACCTTTTACAATTCCCTTTTCATAAAAACCGTCAATAGCATCCATTGCCCACAAATATTTATAACCTACATCTGGAAAATATTTGGACATTTCACCATTTAACGAAAGTCCAGTACTTTCATTGTGAAGTCTATCAAGAGCAGTTACAACATAAAATACATCATCTATATTTTTAAAATCTTTGTCTACAAACTCTTGAACTACACCATCATTTTTTCTCACTGTGCCAATAAGTTTTCCAGCGCTTTTATCAGAAACAATGTCTGCACTTTCATTTACGTTAAAACGATATATTGCATAGTAAGTTGCATCTTCATCATTTTTGTCCCATGAAATTTTAACTCCATCTGATACCTTTTCAACCTTTCCTGATTCAGGAGCTAAAGGTGCTTTTCCACCCTTCCACGGCATAAGAGGAATTAATGCTTTAGATGACCATAAATCTTTTTCAATTACATTTACCATTGGCTGCTTTTTTTCATCCTCAAAATTTTTGTATCTAAACATTATAGTTCCATTTATTTCAGGTTTTGCTACATTAAACTTAAGCTGTCTTGTAAACTCTGGGATAGCATTTGCACCTACAAAATATCCATCTGTATCGTCATTTACTTTATAAAGAGCCTGACCTATATAAAGATGAACATTTTTATCTTTAACTACATTTGACCACCATGATGCAACTTCCCCATAAGGAGCCCTTGGATTTCCAAAACTAAAATATATCTGTGGTGCAATATAGTCTATTATCTCTTCCTCCACCCACTTTTTAGTATCTGCAAAGCATCTAAAATAGTTGGTGTAACTAGAATCTGTATTTGAGCCATCAACAAGCCCATCCTTTTTATTTCCCCACACTCCTCCAGGACTTACTCCAAATTTTACATAAGGTTTTGACTTCCTAACTATTTCTGAAATTTCTTTTATAAGAAGGTATGTGTTGTTTCTTCTCCAGTCACCTTTGTTTGAAAACTGACCATTATTGTATTTCCTATAAGTTTCGTCATCATTTAATTCTCCCTCGTGCTGTTCATAATAAAAGTAATCATCAAAATGTATACCATCCACATTATAGTTATCCAGTATTTCTTTAACTCTGTCTGCTACCCACTTTCTTGAGTCAGGAATTCCAGGGTCTACAATAAACCTGTTCATTGAAGTTTTTATTAAATCCGGTCTTTCCTTGTAAATACTTTTTGGAATATTTAAAGAGTTTTTTGTAGACTCTGAAGTATACATAGATACCCTGTAAGGGTTTAGCCATGCATGTAATTCAATATTTCTCTTATGAGCCTCTTCTATTATAAATGCCAAAGGATCAAATCCCGGATCTTTGCCAAAAGTTCCAGTAAGATAACGAGACCAGGGAACTATATCTGATTTATAAAGTGCATCCCCTTCAGGACTTACTTGAAAAAACACAGCATTTATATTAAGCTCAACTGCTCTATCTAGCATTTCAACAAGTTCTTCTTTGCTCTTTCTAACTCTCTCTTCGTCATTTTTTATGTCTCTTGTTTCAACAGACGGCCAGTCTAGATTAATAACTGTACTAATCCATGCCCCTCTAAAATGTCTTTTTGCAAGTGGTGTTTCACTTGGTATATACTTTTCATATGGAGCCCATGGTTTTGCCTGTGCAAATGAATTTAACGGCAATATCGAAATAAACATTAAAAAAGCAATAAAAAAACTTAAAAACCTCTTTTGTATAAACATTTTAACACTATCCCCCATAAAATTGTTTTGTCTATTTTAACTCAATGTATCAAGGTCTTACACCTCATATATTACGGTTTTATACCCTATTAGTCAATAAGAAAATAAAGGCTAGTATTTTAATGCCAAAGCAAAAATTATAAATATATAAAATACAGGTACTAATTTCCTTATATAATATAAATTTAATATATTTTAGTTCTATTTTACAATAATTTTCTAAAAAAAAAACAGTCTTTCTATTTGCATTAAACAAACAGAAAAACTGTTTTAAACTTTTATCCACACTTTGAGTAGCCACAGTTTCTACAAACCACACATCCACCTTCATGTTCAAGTTTTATGCCACACTCAGGGCAAATTGCCTCTTTATTTGTTTCATCAAAATTGAATTCTGTATTAGCCAGTGGACGTTGAAACCTTTGTTCATCTGTAATGCTTGTTTCGCTTTTACTTACTGAATGCCCATTTTGTATCTTTGCTACCTTTTCAATAAGCCTTCCTATTGCATCTGGACAAGACATAACTTTTAATCCTTTTTGCCTTGTAGTGGAAGGACATCTTATTCCCTTTAACTGTTCAATTATATGTTCATGATTTATTCCTGATCTTAGCGCTATTGAAACCAGTCTTGCCGTTGCTTCAGATTGGGATGGACATCCTCCTGCACGTCCTGTATTAGTAAATACCTCGCAAATTCCATCTTCATCATAGTTTACTGTAATATAAAGATTTCCACACCCAATTCTTACCTTTTCAGTAAAGCCTGTAGCAATCTCTGGTCTTGGTCTTGGTGTAATTCCCGTTGCCGCTAAGCTTTGTATTTTATATTCTGCTCCTTCTTCCTTTCCTTTTACCTTTCCAATATTAAGTACTTGCATATCCCTGCTTCCATCCCTGTAAATTGTAACCCCTTTACAGTTTGTTTTGTATGCATGCCAAAAAACATCATAAACATCTTTTCTAGTTGCCTCATTGGCTAAATTGACGGTTTTGGACACAGCATTATCTGTGTACTTTTGAAAAGCTGCCTGCATTTTAACGTGCCAGTCAGGAGTTATATCATGAGCCGTAACAAAAATATTCTGAACCGTTTTAGGTATTTCGGGAAAATCTTTTGCTGTTCCTTTTTTGGCAATCCTTTTCATAAGTTTATCTGAATAAAAACCTTCTTTTAGGGCAACTTGTTTAAATAAAGGATTTACTTCTATTAATTCATCATTATCCATTACATTTCTTATATATGAAATTGCAAATAAAGGCTCAATACCACTAGACACTCCTGCAATAATACTTAAAGTACCTGTTGGTGCTATTGTAGTTGTAGTGGCATTCCTCAACTTTATACCTTCTTTTTTGTAAATACTCTTGTCATAGTATGGAAAAACACCTTTTTTCTCTGCTAATTTAATTGAAGCTTTTCTAGATTCAGTTTGGATAAAACTCATTACTTTTTCGGCTAAATCTATTGCTTCCTGGGAATTATATGATATATTAAGCTTACAAAGCATATCAGCCCATCCCATAACACCCAATCCTATTTTTCTTGTACCTCTTGTCATTTCGTCAATTTCAGGAAGTGGATATTTATTTACATCAATAACATTGTCAAGAAAATGCACTGCTTTCCAAACAACAGTAGCTAATTTTTCGTAATCAACCTCAGGCAAACCATCAATATTTTTTACCATTAAACTTAAATTTATAGAACCTAAGTTACAAGCTTCATAGGGAAGCAATGGCTGTTCACCACATGGATTGGTACTTTCTATTTCTCCTAATTTAGGAGTAACATTGTCCTTATTTAATCTGTCTAAAAATATAATACCTGGCTCTCCATTATTCCAAGCCATATCCACAATAACGTCAAAAACTTCTTTTGCATTTAAAGTTCCTGTAACTTCTCCAGTTCTAGGATCTAACAAATTATACTCTTCACCATTTTCAACAGCATTCATAAATTCTTCTGTAATACCAACACTTATATTAAAGTTTGTAATTTCTGCATTGTCCTTTTTACATGATATAAATTCCATTATATCAGGATGATCCACCCTTAAAATTCCCATATTTGCTCCACGTCTTGTCCCACCCTGTTTTACTGCTTCTGTAGCAGCATTAAAAACCTTCATAAAACTCACAGGTCCACTAGCAACTCCTCCTGTTGAGTTTACAGAAGCTCCTTTAGGTCTTAATCTGCTAAAACTAAAGCCTGTCCCACCGCCACTTTTATGTATAAGTGCAGCATTTTTAATGCTTTCAAATATTCCTTCCATACTATCCTCTATTGGAAGGACAAAACAAGCACTTAGCTGTCCTAAAGGTCTTCCTGCATTCATAAGAGTAGGGGAATTAGGCAAGAACTCTAAATTTGACATCATATCATAAAATTCTTTTTCAATTTCTCTTAACTCTTCTTCCGATACATATTCCTTATCTGCAGAAGCAACAGCTTTTGCAACTCTCATAAACATTCCTGCAGGATCTTCTATACAATTACCATTTTCATCTTTAGCTAAGTACCTCTTTTCTAAGACCTTAATGGCATTTTCAGTTATACTCATTAAATAAGCCCCCTTAAAGCAAATACTATATTTTGTATACTGATTCTTTCTCAGTACTCTATATTGTATCTTTTTATAATTCTTTAGTCAATATAAAAAAATAGCAGCCTTTAAAGATCGCTCCTTTAAAGACCACTATTATTTTTATTCAATATTT
>JAAYTS010000116.1 GCA_012517995.1 Clostridium sp. | reverse complement strand
CCCATATCTAATATACCTTGTGTTTTGTAATGTGTGCCATCTGTATCAAAATCTTTTGTATCAAAAATTCCCACATAGGGTACATTTTGTGCCACGTTGATTTGAGCTTGTCTGACGATGGCATGTTCAATCCATACATCTGAATCATCTATCATCGCTATAATAAAAGGCATTGTGGGAACATTCAAATCTTTTCTAACATCATTAATGAAATGAGTTAAAGAGCTTTCGTATTCATTGGCAGGATAAATGTTACATGCATCAGATTCACCCTGCATCCAGCACATGCCTGAAATTTCGTAATCAATGCTAGGATCCAATTCGGACAAAGCATCTTCAACTGTTTCTATTAAGTTTTTGTATAAACTTCCAGTAGCTCCTCCTGCACTAGGTGGACGCCAGTCTCCTTGTAAAGAGGTTCCAGACCATCCGCATTTAATTAAAAGAATCTGACTGTCAGGGTACATCTTTGCCATATCTTTCCCAAATGTCAATTCAGGTCCAAAGGCACCTGAGCCAGATCCAAATCCAGGACGCAACGTACTCCACACTTTTCTTAAAGAGGATTCAATAGTACCTTCAGCATAAATTTTAACATTTTCCTGTTCGCCAAGAAATTCAGAAGGTAGTTCATGATTCATTCCCACTCCTGCCATATTTGATTGACCAGCAAGTATGTATACCTTATATTTAGATGAGTTTCCTTGGGAATAAGATTTACAGTATACTTTTTCAACTGAAGTAATAAACAGCATCGGTAGTAATAAAAAATAAAGAACAAATAATTTGAAACTTGATTTTTTCATAATTTACACAACTCCCTTTAATAAAAATACAATTGTGTTTTTCAACACTTTATAATTTTATATATTTAGAAAATAAAATATTATCCTATATAAAAATTATATCATGGCCTTATAAAGCGTCAAGATTTATATAAATTAAAAGCAAAGGGAATATTGCCCCTTGCTTTTAATTTATAAATAAGATTTTACTGTCATAAGTTAAATGATAAAATATTTGTTTATAAAATATCACTACCAGTCAATTGAATCCACATAAATAGTAAAGTTGCCACTTCCATTTGTTTCACATTGAATACCAAGTTGTTGTGGCAGTGAATCATCTACTGTGTCAGGCAAAGTTAGTGTAAGTTCATTCCAATCACCTTTTTTCACATATTCATATCCAGCCCATGTGGAGTTCCAGTCAAAATCTGTCCAATCTGATGAGTGAGGCATGATATATACTTGAATGGACCTTATTGGTGCATTTTCCGGAATCCATACCCTATAGGTTGCTGTTTCGCCAGGATTAACAAGAAGAGAACCGTCAATTAAAAGGTTAGCAATAGGTTCTTCTTCTGTACCTGTAGAGGATATATCCCATTTTAGGGCACGCTCTCCTTTAAAAGCTTTATCGGTGGTATTTGATATTTCAGAACTTACATTTCCTCCAACCATAAATCCGTGTAATGTGCCGTCTTCAAAGTTAAATCTGGCATTATCACCTGTAGCTGATGTTACTTCTATAGTTTTTGTAATGCTATTAGTTAATCCTAAATTATCAGTAACAACCAGTTTAACTTTGTAACTTCCAGGATTACTGTACTTATAATTTACGACTTCTCCACTAGTCTCATACCCATTTCCAAAATCCCAAGCGTAATGGGAGATGATTCCATCAGAGTCTGATGATTCTGATGCATCAAAAGTTATACGGGTATCGGTGGTTATTTCTTCCTCTGGTGAAAAAGTAAAAGCTGCTTTAGGAGGATTGTTTGGTGAATCATCAATATAAGGCAGTGTTTTTATAATTAAAAGTATGTATCTTGACAAAATAGTATAGTCATTTGAATTTATTAAATTATCACAATTTAAATCAGCTGCAAGTATATTTATGTCAGTAGTAATTTCAAGTAGATATCTTCCAAGCAATGCACAGTCAATGGAGTTAACTTTGCCATCATTATTGATATCTCCATAAAGTATCCCTTCATCATTACTGTCAAGAATTATGTGAAAGGCAGATAAAGGTGGTAATGTGTAGCTAAACTTGTTATCAACAATATTTGTTATAGGAGTTCTTTCAGTAATATCTGAACTTGTTCTGTCAAATCCAAAAGCTTCACCTGAAACATAGTTGGATGAACTTTCAATTGAAAGATTGAAAGTAGTAGATTCATTATAGTTTTTGTTTAGCAATATTATATGAAGTTTATCGTCTTTTTCATCAACAATTGAAGCGTATGCTGAGCCTAGTTCATAGTCTGAAATATTACATTTAACATTTGTATTTCCGTAGGTAGAACCATTATTATCGTAGTTTGTGTATAAATTAAATCCTGATACTATGTAATTTTTGTTTTGATCTCCCCAATAAGTAGCATAGTACAAACCGTATTTTCCAAATATACCAAGGGCGTCAGCCTGGGCAATACCGCCTGTAATGTGGTTGCCTCCACCAAAATCGTATTCTGTAATGCCAAGTTTTGTCCCCGGGTAATAATTATTTATAGACTCCTGGACTTTTGGTATTATGGGACGGTAATCGTCAAACCAGGGTTCGCCTATCCAGCTGTCTTCCCTGAATTCTTTTTGCCATAGAGTACGTGGAGCTTGAAGACGTGCTTTATTACATTCTATATTTTTAATGTCTTCTCCGAATGTTACCCTGCTGCCTCCTCCTCTTGCTTCAGGATAGTAATGTATATCAAGGACATCTAAAAGTCTCTTTCCGGCTTTGTCTGACTCTTTTTTCATTTGGTCAAGATAGTAGTCGATAAACCAATTGTAATTTCCTTCTGCTTGTATTTGTTCCCAGTCAGGAGCATTTTGAAATGAAAGGTATGCATTAAATCCATATAATGCAGGACCGAATATTTCAGCGTGGGGATCTACGTTCTTAACAGCTTTTGAAAGAGCTGCTCCCCTCTGAAGAATTTCTTCACAGGTTGCTTGTTCCGGATGAAGAAGAGCATGGGTGTGGGACCATAAGCCAGGCTCGTTATCTATGGAATAGCCCTTTATTCCCGTTGGTGTGGATGCATCTCCAAACTCATTTACAAGGAAATTTACAAATTCATCCATATAAACATAGTCGTCATTTAAATCAGGTTCTAATGAAAACTCACTGCCCTTTTCAAATTTTACTTCTTTCCAGCGGTCTGACGGTGCTGTTTCTGACTCTTCAACATAGCCGTCCATATCAGCGGAAACATATCCTGCTGCCTGAAGTGTTATTAATGTATGCTGTACATTTTGGGAAAGAGACTGTTTGTGAAAAGTTGTTACGACGGATCCGGGTTTGCTCCAATCTTCTGCTGGAACACCGGTGGAATTAAGAAGATAATTGTCACTTGAATGAAACCAGTCGCTTCCTGCGTTGGAAGCATTGTTTTCCCAGTTATAGCCTGTAAGCCTGTTTCCACCTAGTCTTCTAGCTGTTACAGTTTGTCCTGGAAGGTCTTGATTTACACCGTAGATAAATGGACTTATTTCAGACCTTTCCAATGAAGTATTGATGGTGACATCTACACTGTTGTCACTTGCAGTAGCACTTGTAAGTGGAAGTGCTAAGGTAAGCAACATTACAAATACTACTAAAATGGATGTTTTTCTTTTAATCATTTCTCATTCCTCCTAATAAAGTTTTTTATATTAAGCAAATTGACTTAAGATTAATGTTATAGATATAATCCTAAATCATATTGCTTTAAATGCTATCTTCTTAATTCTTTTACGCTTGAATTAAAAGAAAGTTCCCTGATATTTTAAAAAAATTAAGGAACTTTTTAAGACTACAGACGTAAATAAAAGATGATAGGTTATATGACAGCAAATTCACTGCATTTCAAGGCTTCAAAAAGTAAGTGCTCAAAGATGTATGCCTAACTTTTTTAAAATTTAAAGAGAATTTTTAAATATTAATGTATAATAAATACATGTGGATGTGGACTAAATAGGCATTCATGAGCATAACGCTTACAATCATTGAATATGTTGAAGCCTTGAGAGGAAGGTGTGGGTGTTTGAAGACAACTGAATTTCAGGATATGGAGGGGTTTAATAAGCGTCATAAATTATTATCTCTAATAGATGCACATAAAAAACAGATTTACAGGTTGTGCTACCAACTTACCAATAATAAATTTGATGCTGATGACCTTTTTCAGGATACGTGGGTAAGGGTTGTAAGAAATTTTGATTATTATGATGAAAACAAATCTTTTGATACATGGATTTATACTATTACTATAAATTTGTATAAAGATAGGTATAGGAAACAAAAACGATGGATGAATATAATAAAAGACTTTTTTACAAATGAAAAAAAGGATTTTGAATTATTAAATGCATCCGAAGAAAAATTTCATCCAGAATCACATTTGATAGACAAAGAGTTAACAAAGGAACTAGAAGAATTTTTAAAGGATTTACCAGATATTTTTAGAATACCTATTATTTTATATTATTTTAAGGAAATGAATTATAATCAGATATCAACTATATTGGGTATACCTGTGGGGACGGTGAAATCTCGCTTAAGCAGAGGAATTCAGAAATTAAAAAAAGTGCTGGAGAAAGGAGGATATAGTTATGGAGATTGAAAAATTAGAAAAACTATTAAAAAAAATTGATTCTAAAGAGATATCACCTTCAGAGGAGTTAGTTGCAAGGACTAAAGAAAAGGTTCTTGAAGAACTGGATTTAATAGATGGTGTACTCAACAAAAAAGCTGTTTATAACAGACCTAAGTTTAGATTTGCACAACTTTTGGCTATTATAAGTTGTTTTTCTTTATTGTTTCTTTTGTATATGCATGGAGGTATTTTTGACAAGGAAATATATGCATATGTACATGTAGATATTAACCCAAGTTTTGAAATGACAATTGACTCAAATAATATAGTGATAAAAACTGTGGCAATTAACGACAGTGCAAAAGAGTTTTTAAAAGATTTAAAGCTTAATAAAAAATCTTTAGACAGGGCTGTAGAAGATGTTTTGGAAAAATCTGTTGACTTAGGTTTAATTAATGATAAATCTAATAATATGATTATTTCAGCATATTTGACGGAAAAGTACTCAAATGAAAAAAAAGAGGTGCAAAATTTAAATAGAATTTTGGATAATTTAAAAATGCTAATGTCAAGCTACCAGGGTTCCCGAATTAATGCCCATACTTTAATGGTTTCCTCTGAAGCTTTTAATAGTGCTAGAGAATACCACATATCAATGTCAAGGTATGTATTGTTTAAAGAGCTAGAAAAAAGAGGATTCCAATATAATATTGAAGATATTAAAAATAAAGATGTATCTTACATGGTGGAAAAACTCATCCAAAGGCCAGAGGATGAAAAGGTAAAACCAAAAGCTACTTTTACTTATGCACCTAAAGAAATAGCAATTGGCGATGTTGTGAATTTTGATGCAACAGATTCATATGATTTAAATGGAAGTATTACTCAATATTCATGGGACTTTGGGGATGGTGCCAATGGAGTTGGAGAAGTTGTAGACCATAGATATACAGAGGTTGGTAATTTTTTAGTAAAACTAAGTGTTACAAACAATTTAGGTGTTACCAGCACTTATGCAGAAAGAATAACTGTTAAATTAAGTTCAAGCAGTAATGCCAGAATTAACTGGGAAAACGGAGGTACTGAAGGATTTATTGCAAGTAGTGATTCAGCTACTATATCTAACACAACAGAAAAATATTATGATGGAAATAAATCCTTAAAGTGGGATATATCGGCTTATGGTGAGGAAATTTTGGAAGTGAGCAGGGATTTGTATACCATAATACCCGCCGGGTCAACTGTGACTTTTAAAATATGGGTACCTCTAGGTGCTCCAATAAGAGCTATACAGCCATATATTATGACCTTTGAAGGTAATTATGAAAACTATCAATGGTACTCTTCATGGCAAAGATATGGAAGTCTTAAAAAAGATGCATGGAATGAATTTACTATAGAACTACCTGAAGATTTAGATATGACATTAGAACAACAAATAGGTGTCCAATGTGAGACAATAGGAGAAGGAAATTTCACCATATATATTGACGCAATTGAGTGGTAAGAATGGGCTTTTACCTTAAATAGTATTCTTAAAAAACATGACTAAAGTCACTATGACTTTAGTCATGTTTTTTTAAAAAAAGTCACGAAGGTCACGAAAAGAAGTGACTTTCGGCATCTAGGAAGTTAAATGATATGGTAGTATAATGAAAAAGACTAAAGAAATAAGTTTAATTGAAAAGAGGGAGAAAAACTGCTTACAAAAATTGCACAAATGTATATAACTTTGTTCCCGGTTATACTGGCTGGAGTCTTTAATATGATTTGGTGCAAAGCTCCCGTATTTAATTTTATGAAAAAGCCCATTGACGGCGGGATGTGTATATGGGACGGCAAAAGGCTGTTTGGTGATAATAAGACCTGGAAAGGTTTTTTTGGAATGATGCTGGGGGGAACTTTTCTAACTATTATCTGGGGACTGATTTGTGGCACCAATGAGTTTTTTGAAGCTAACAATTTTATGTACGCCACAAGGGAAAATACCATTGGATATAACGGAATAATGGGACTTTTATTGGGATTTGCATATGCTGTTTTTGAACTTCCTAATAGTTTTATAAAAAGAAGAGTTGGTATTACTCCGGGAAAGACTGCCGAAGGTTTTAAAAAAATAATATTTATATTTATTGACCAAATTGATTCTATACTAGGATGTGTGCTGGTAGTAAATATGGTTTACAAAATGTCAGTACAGTTTTATTTTTGCTATGTGTTGGTAGGTGCAGTGACCCATATTGTTATAAATGTTTTGCTGTACTTGCTAAAACTTAGAAAAAACATGTTTTAGGGGGAAGGGTATGTTTGTTGATTTAGCCAATTACGCTAACTTAGATAAGGTTGGAAATAAAGCAAAATCTCTTATGCATCTTAAAAATAATGGATTTTGGGTACCAGATGGCTTTGTACTTGATGGTGATGTTTACGATGAAATAATAAAGGAAAACCGACTTGATATTAAAATTAATAAATTGTGTTTTGATATCAATAAAGAAAATGTTAAGGAAATTAGCTTTAGCATATTAAAACTGTTTGATGAAGTAAAAATCCCCCCAAATATTGTATCTGAAATATCAAAACTTATTAAAAATAAAAAATATGCAGTAAGAAGCAGTGGATTTAAAGAAGATCTTGCAGACTTTGCTTTTGCAGGACAGTACAGTACTTTTTTAAATGTGGAAGGAATTAATGATGTTTCCAGTGCCATTATAGGATGCTATAAGTCAATGTATGAGGAAAGAGCTCTATCTTATCTGTTAGATAACGGGATGGATTTTAAAAATATGAAAATGGCTGTTATTGTACAGGAAATGATAGAAGCAGATTTAAGTGGAATAGCATTTTCAGTAAATCCTTTAAGGGGCAACGATAAAGAAATTGTTATAGAAGTGGCAGAGGGTGCAGGAGAAAAAGTTGTGGGGGGAAAAGTTAACCCTGAACGCTATATTTACAATTGGTTTTATGAAAAAGAGCTTTATGACAAAAACAATAAACTTTTAAACCGGGAAATATTTCTAAAGCTTTCCCAAAAGGTACTTGATATACAAATATTGTACGGATATCCATGTGATATAGAGTTTGCCGTAAAAGGAGAAGATATATATTTTCTTCAGGCACGTCCTATAACGAAGATATTGTATGGTGATATAAAGGAACAGTGGACTACAGCAAATTTTAAGGATGGAGTATCTGCAAGTGTTTGCACCCCTTATATGTGGAGTCTTTATGAATATATATGGGAATATACTTTGAAGGAATTTGTATTTGATGCAAAAATTTTAAAAAAAAGTGAATGGCGTAAAGCTGGCAATATGTTTTTTGGGCGGCCATACTGGAATTTGAGTTTAGCAAAGACAGCTATGGCAAAGGTTCCTGGATATAAGGAGAGGGAATTTGATAATGATTTAGGTGCTGAGCCTTGTTATGAAGGTGATGGGAATGTTACCAAAATAACACCTAAAACTTTAATAGGAATATTGAGAATGGCTATAGCACAGAAAAAAATAGTTAAAAAGCAAATGGACAGTGCAGGGAAGCTAAAAAAAGAGCTTTTGGATAAATATTTTAGTTATCTTAAAGTTTTTGAAAATGAAGAGAATACACATAATTTAGAAAAGATATGGTATGGATTAGTTAAAAATGATTATCTTTTAAGTCAGGGCACTTATTTTTGGCAAATTTTTATTAACACTGTAAACCAGCCGATTTTTAAAAAGGGTTTAAGAAAATTTGTAAGTGAAAGTGAGTACTTTAATCTTATTGGTGGGCTTGACAACATATCCCATATGCTTCCTTTTTATGAAATGTGGCAGATATCAAGAAAGATAATTGAAAATAAAAACTCCTGTGACTTTTGGTGTAACTCTTCTGTAGATGAAATTAGAGAAAAATATTATAAAAACAGCAGAGAAAATTGTATACCCTTGCTGGCTGACTTTATTAAAAAGTACGGCTACCATTCAGATAAGGAACTTGATATAACATATCCATGCTATTTTGAAGACATAGAAAGTGTTATTAAAACCCTTAAGAAAACCATTAATATGGATGACAAATTAAATCCAGAATACAAAAAAAGGAAGCAGGAAGAAGCCTTTAAAAACCAAATGCAAAAGCTAAAAGAGAAGCTGGGAAAAAGGAAATATTTAAAATATGAAAAAGCTATAACAAAAATGCGGAATATGCTTTGGTGGCGGGAAGAATTCAGGGATATTTCCACAAGGTTTTACTATATAATACGCCTTTGTACAATAAGGCTTGCAAAGGTCTATGTTAAAGAAGGAGTTATAAATACTCCAGAGGACATTTGGTATACAAAGATAGAGGATGTATTTAATTTTATAGATAAGAAAATTACAAAAGAGGATCTTCAGGGCATAATCTCAAGAAATAAAAAATACTATCAGTCTTTTCGTAATTTTTTAAGTGAAAATGAAATTGTAGGTACCACTAAGTATAACAGTAAAAAAGCCATATTTAGCACACAAGACAGGGAAAAAGCAAAAGATAATTTAAACAAAAAAGTCAAAAAGTTTCACATAATTAGGGGAATTGGCTGTAATGATGGAAGGGCTACAGGAACGGCAAGGGTAATTAAAAATATTGAAGAAATAGACAGGATTCAAGAAGGGGATATACTGGTGACAAGGTTTACCGATACAGGGTGGACGGCTAAGTTTGCTGCCTTAAAGGGAATTGTCACTGAATATGGAGGCGTGTTGTGTCATACAGCTATTGTTTCTAGAGAGTATGGAATTCCGTGTGTGGTGTGTACCAAAGATGCCACTAAACTTATTAAAGACGGAAGCAAAATAACCATAGAGGGAAGCACCGGGGAGATTATAAAGGAAGGGGGATAATTATGTTTATAGGAAAATACAATAAGTCAGTGATACTAACCTATATAGGGATAGCAGCGGTGGTTTTGGGTATTTAAATTTTTACATAAGTGAGGAATTTTTTAAAAGAGTATACAGTTTTCTGATGCTTGTTGTGGCAGTTGCAGTTTGTACTTAAGATAAAAGTGCCGAAGCCTAAAGGGGCGGCTTATGTGGTTTTTGCTTTAATTGCAGTTGCAGTTTGTTGTTTTATTATATTTGCAGGATAGGTGAGAAGTAATATGAGTGTATACGTATATAATCGGGAAACCAAAAGTGTTTATGAGGAAAAACAGTTTAAAGAAAAGCAGCTGAAGTTTTTATATGAAACATTCTTTGGCCGAATTATTTTAAAATTTATTTCAGGCAAGTGGTATTCCCGGTATAGCGGAAAGAAAAATAGCAAAAGAAAATCAATTGCTAAAATTAAGCCCTTTATAGAAAAATACGGCATAGATATGGAAGATTACAAAAAAAGAGAATACCGCTCTTTTAATGAGTTTTTTACAAGAAAGATAATCCCTGAAAAAAGACCTATTCCAAAGGATAAGAACATACTTATTTCTGTTGCAGATTCTAAGCTTAGGTGCTATAAAATAGAAGAAAACTTAAGCATAAAAATAAAAAACAGTATTTATACCGTTGAAGAACTTCTAGGGGACAAAGAACTGGCAGAGGAATTTAGAAATGGAATTTGTCTGGTGTTTCGCCTTACTATTGATGATTACCACCGCTATTGTTATTTTGACGATGGCAGACTGTTGAGAAGAAAATATATAGATGGGAAGCTTCATACCGTAAGGCCTGTTTCTGAGAAAAGACATAAAGTGTACTGTGAAAACTTTAGGGAATATTCTCTACTTTTTACTGAAAACTTTGGGAAAGTAGTTCAGATGGAAGTGGGGGCGCTATTGGTTGGAAAAATTGTAAACATGGAAAAGCTTAAATTTAAAAAAGGAGAGGAGAAAGGATGGTTTGAACTGGGAGGTTCTACAATATTATTGTTTTTTGCAGAAAACACTGTAAACATTGATAAGGACATTATTTCAAATTCTTATAAAGGAATTGAGACTAAAGTCAAATATGGTGAAAGGATAGGGGAGAAAATATGTTAAAGAGGTTAAATATTTATTTTAAAGAGATGTACCCAATAGTTCCTAGACTTCTTCTTGGAATTATAATATTTTTGGAAATACATTTTATTTTACTTTTAAACTATGGCGTAAATACTTTTTCAATAGGTATTGGAGAGTTGGTAGGAAGTTTTACTATATTTAGTTTTCTTTTTACCCTGCGTATTGCCGACGATTTAAAAGACTACGAAACAGACAGTATTTTATTTCCTGAAAGGGCACTGCCTTCTGGGCGTGTAAAGAAAAAGGACTTGAAAATATTTGTTACAATTTTAATTACTATAACATGTATTTTAAATTTTGTTTTTATGAACAATATCCCTTTCTTTATAATTTTGTATATATATGGAGGATTGATGTCTGTTTGGTTTTTTAAAAAACACAAAATACAAAAAAGCCTTCCATTGGCATTGGTAACACATAATCCAGTACAGATGATTATGAATATATATATAATATCATACACATGTATAAAATATGATTTATATCCTTTTACTCTAACAAGTTTTCTAGTTGCACTTACTCTATATTTTCCTGCATTGATATGGGAAATATCACGTAAAATACGGGCGCCTAAGGATGAAACAGAGTATACCACCTATTCTAAATTGTTTGGATATAGAAAGGCAACAAGATTTGTACTTCTTTTAACATTAATAGATGTTGTGACAAACTTTTTGCTTGTGTATAGATTAAATAGAATTGCAGTTTTAGTATTGGCTATTAATGCAACCTGGATGACTTGGAAATTCATTTCCTATATGAAAGATCCTACACAATATAAAATAGTGGATAAAGTTGAAAGGTACACATATGTACTTGAAGCTACTATGGTTTTAGTTGTGGGAATTTATTTGTTAGTGGGGTATATTTAATGAAAATTGTTAATACTGATAATTTTAAAAACTCTATAATAGGTAAAAAAGCATATAACCTTTTTGCAGCCAAGAAAAAGGGATTGCCTGTACCAAGGCTTTTTGCAATTGATTCTAAAGGTTTAGAAAACAAGGATATGGAATGTTTTGTTAACAAGTATTTGAAAGATAATTTTTCACAATCCCAACTGTTTTCTGTACGTTCTGCAGCATTAGGAGAAGATGGGGAGGACAATTCCTTTGCTGGTCAGTTTGACACTTTTTTAGAGGTGCCCATTGATAAAGTAGTTGAAAAAATAAAAAAATGCACAGAGTCTTTAAGTAGTGAAAGGGTGGAATCATACCTAAGATATAAGAAGATAAATGAAAAGCTATCTATGAGCGTCATTGTACAGGAAATGATAAAAGGTGACATGTCTGGAGTAATGTTTACAGCTAACCCTCAAGGAATTTTAAACGAATCTGTAATTGTAATTGGCTATGGAAGAGGGGATGGGGTTGTTGAAGAAAAGGTGCCTGTAACATCATACTATTATAATAATACAGATAAGCTGTATTATTATGAAAAGATGGAAAACTCCCCTGTAATAGATAAAGAACAGGTTGAGAAGCTAATTTCATACGGTGAAGAGTTAAAGGAACTGTTTGGGAAATATTTGGATATAGAATTTACAATTAAAGATGAGAAAATATACATACTTCAAGTTCGCCCTATAACAACTATAAAAAATACCAAAGAGACAATTTTAGATAACAGCAATATTGTAGAAAGCTATCCAGGGATAACTCTTCCTCTGACACAGTCCTTTATAGAATATGCCTACTATAGTGTATTTAGAGGAGTAGCCTATAGATGCCTAAAAAATAAAAAGCTGGTTGAAAAGTACGACCCTGTTTTCAGGCAAATGGTGGGCAGCGTAAATGGAAGAGTGTATTACAAAATAAGTAATTGGTATACAGTTTTAAAATTTCTTCCCCTTAGTAAAAAAATTATTCCCATATGGCAGGAAATGATGGGGGTATCCATTAAGGAGCATGATGCACAAAAAAACCATATTTCAATTATTCAGAGAATAAGGGTATACTTTAACGTAATATATGAAGCTTTCCATGTACAAAAGGGAATGGAAAAACTTAATGCTGATTTTAATAAGATTGAAAAACTGTTTTTAGACAGTTACAATGAAAACTTAAACAACGAAGAATTGGTAAAGCTATACAATGAAATTGGTGATGCTGTATTAAAAAATTGGGATATAACACTTTTAAATGATATTTATAGCTTTGTGTTTACAGGACTTTTAAAAAGAAAACTAAAAAAGCTTGGAAAACCAAACTATGAGGAAGAAACCAATAATTATATATCTGGAATAACCAATATAGAAAGCATGAAGCCTGTAAGAGAGATGGTGTTTTTAGCTAAGATGGCAGTAGATGAAGGGTGGATTGGGAAGCTTGAAATCATTAATAGGGATGAGGAGGTAAAAGAATTTATTTTACTAAACAAAAGTGATTTTACCAATAGATTTAATAATTTTATTAAATTGTATGGAGATAGAACCACGGAGGAATTAAAGCTTGAGACAAAAACTTTCAGATCTAATCCAAAACTTTTGGTGGAGAAAATTATTGAGTACGGGAAAGATATAGAAAAGCTTAACAACTTATATGATTTGCTTAAAAGAGATGATGTGAAAACAGAAATAGAGATAGAAGGAAGCATTAGCAAGAAAAATAAAAAATCTATACAAAAACTGGCCCAAAAAGCAATGCTAGGGATTAAAAACAGGGAAATATCCAGGCTTAATAGAAGCCGGATTTATGGAATGATACGAAGTATATTTCTTATAATGGGAAACAATTTGGTAAAAGAAGGAATACTAGAAAGAAAAGAGGATATATTTTATCTAAGAATGGAAGAGGTATTTGGGCACATAAAAGGCGTTTTTTACGATTTTCCTTTATTAGTGAGAGAGAGAAAGACAAGATATATGGAGTTTGAGCAATTGCCATCTTACTCTAGGTTAATTTTTGCAGAAGATGAATTTGATAAAAGGGTGAAAAGGGCAAACAGTGAAACAAACAATTCATATAATGAAAAAATATTAACAGGTACTCCTTGTTCAAATGGAGAAGTAACAGGTGAGGTAATTGTTATTGAAGATATAAGAAAGGATTTGGATATAAGGGACAAAATACTTGTTGCAAAAATGACTGATCCTGGATGGGTTTTTCTCCTTACTCTTTCAAAGGGGATAATAGTGGAGAAAGGCTCACTTCTTTCACACACAGCAATTATTTCAAGAGAACTGAAAATTCCCTCTATAGTAGGCATAAAAGGGGTTACTGAAAGGTTAAAAACTGGCGATATAATTTATATGAACGGCAGTACCGGTGAAATTAGAATAGAAAGTAGGGTAAAAGAATGGAAGTAGTATGGTTTGATGGTGAAAAGAAGTATATGGAAGATTTTCTTGCATTGCCTAAAATGCTGTATGGAAAAAAAGATATTATGCAAAATGAAAGTGAAGAACGGAAACTTTTAACGGGAAAACATGTTTTAAATAAGTATTTTAAGTTATATAAACTTTGTGCTTATGACAAGGAGAAGATAGTAGGAAGGCTTGTTATTACCATATATCCTGATGATACAAATGCATATGTGGGTTTTTTTGAATGTATTGATGATGAGAAATGTGCCTTTTTAATGTTTTTAGAAGGGGAAAAATTAGCAAGGGAAAAAGGGAAGACTAAAATCGTTGGGCCTATGGATGCAAGTTTTTGGATAAAATACAGAATGAAAACAAATTTTTTTCACCGGCGTCCATATGTTTCAGAGCCTTACAATAAGGATTATTATCTGAAATTATTTTTAAATAATGGCTACGAGATACAAGAAAAATACATTTCTAATATTTACTCAAAACTTACAACAAAAAATCTTGAAGAGGGAAAAATAAAAGAAAGATATGAAAAATTTTTAAAAAAGGGCTACAAAATAGTATCACCTGACAAAAAAACATGGGATAAAACTATAAGTGAAGTATACAGACTTATAATAAAACTATATAGTGATTTTCCTGCATTTAAGTATATAAGTGAGGAAGATTTTAAAAAAATCTATTCACCTCTTAAAAATGTTTTAGACATGTCTATGGTAAAAATCGCATATTACCAAGGGAGAGCCGTTGGTTTTTTTATTGGAATGCCAAATTATCACAATAAGCTTTATAAAAAGATTAATTTATTTACTCTTTTTAGCATTTTAAAAACAAGAAAAAGAAGTTCTGATTATGTAATGTTGTATATGGGAGTGGATAGCAGCCACAGAGGGCTTGGGAAAGCTATGACATATACTATTATGAAAAATCTCGTGAAGAGGCAGGCAACGTCAATAGGGGCACTTATTAAAAAGGGCAGGGTTGTGGAACAATATGCACAAGGGGCAAAAGAGGACCAGTGTGAATATGTTTTGTTAAGTAAGATTCTATGATTTAAGTTATACCTATATTAATAATTTTCCTTTTAAAATACTAATAGTAAGATTTTCCAATTCCAAATTTATTCTAATATAATTTATCTAAAAAGTCGATTATTAATATGGTAGATTATATTGATATTAATATGGTTTGAAAAGTTTTTTTCTAACAATGTTTCAAACTTTAAACTGTGAAAAAGGAGAACTTTTATGAATAACTCAGATAGAAACGCTGCAAAATCAATGGTTTTTTATATAATAGTTTTTTTATTTGTGTTTATAACACTTATAATATCAGTTTTATTGTTGGGAGTTTTATCAAGTGAAAGATTAAAAATTGTTCTTATTATTACTTTAACTATAGAAAGCTTAGGGTTTATTACATTGTTGTTTTTTT
>JAAYTS010000115.1 GCA_012517995.1 Clostridium sp. | reverse complement strand
GTAATTATACCCATTTGGATATTCCATCTAAGTACAATTTGTGCATGGGTTTTATTATATTTCTTTGCCAGTTTATCAATTAAATCAATATTTAAAATTTCTCCTTTCATAAGAGGGCTCCAGGCTTCGATTTTTATATTTTTCTTATTACAATAATCTAAAAGTTCCGGCTGTACAAGATAAGGATGAAATTCCACCTGATTTACCATAGGTGTTATTTTTGTGTTTGGAAGTAAATCTTCTAAATGATTTATTAGAAAATTGCTGACACCTATAGCTCTTATTTTCTTTTCTTCATATAAATATTCAAATGCCTTCCAGGTTTCATTGCTTAATTCTTTAGGCCAGTGAATTAAATATAAATCAAGATAATCTGTTTGAAGTCTTTCTAAAGATTCATTAAATGATTTTATTGTACTGTCATATCCCTGGTCTGGGTTGGCAATTTTTGATACAAGAAAGATTTCTTCTCTTGGAACAGTACTTTTTTTAATGCCTTTTCCTATAGCCTCTTCATTTCCATAGGCGGATGCTGTGTCAATATGTCTGTATCCAATTTCAAGGGCTTTTACAATTAAATCCGAGGTACCTTCACTATTTTCTAGCCTATAGGTACCTAAACCTATTATGGGCATTTGGATGCCATTGTGCAATGTAACTGTTTTCAATTTAATCCTCTCCTTTTTAAAAATATAAAAGAGCCTTTGCTGTTATGAGTATAAAAAACATAATTAATTTGTTATAATGCGCCTATCTTTTATTTATATACCCTTATATTATACTTTTAAAAACCAAAAGAAAGATTTAAAAGTAATTATTGGACAAACCTTGAAATAAGTTTTAAGTTGATATAAAGTTAAATATATAGATTCTTATAAATAGTTATAAAAAATAGATTGTGAGGCGAATAACGTTGGTTTTTTCAAGTCTTTTCTTTTTGTGTGTCTTTCTGCCTGTAAATATTATTCTTTACTACGCAGTTAATAACAACACCTACAGAAATGTAATACTCATTGTTTCATCCCTTGTTTTTTATGCATGGGGAGAACCTGTATGGATTTCGGTTTTAATTTTAAGTGGATTTTTTAATTACTTTATTGGAACATCTATTGAAAAAAACAGGGAAAATGGCAAGGGAAAGGGGATAGTTTCTTTAGCCATTATAGCTAATCTTTTTATTTTAGGTTTTTTTAAATATTTTGGGTTTTTTGTAGAAAATCTGAATACATTGACGGGAATTGATATACCTATAATAGATATTGGTCTTCCTATTGGAATATCCTTTTATACTTTTAAATCAATTTCTTATATAGTGGATGTCTACAGAGGAGAGGTAAAAGCAGAAAAATCACCATTTGAGTTCTTATTATATGTTTCTTTGTTTCATCATCTTGTTGCAGGGCCTATTGTACGGTATAAAGATGTTGAGGAAAACATTAAAAAAAGAGCTATCAGCTTTAATGCATTTAATAATGGTGTAGAACGCTTTATTATAGGTTTAGGGAAAAAGGTTATTATTGCAAATCAAGCTAATGAGTTTTCAAAAGTTTTTCTTGATATGAATTATTCAAGCCTTCCAGTACTAGGAGCATGGGCAGGAATTTTATTGTTTGCAATAGAAATTTATTTTGATTTTTCAGGATATTCAGATATGGCTATAGGTTTAGGCAAAATGTATGGCTTTCATTATAAGGAAAATTTCAACTATCCTTATATAGCAAAATCAGCCACTGAATTCTGGAGAAGATGGCATATATCCCTGACATCATTTTTTAAAGATTATGTGTACATTCCCCTAGGTGGAAACAGAAAATTTCACATAAGGAATATGTTGATAGTATGGCTGCTTACGGGTTTGTGGCATGGAGCAAGCTGGAATTTTGTTATTTGGGGTTTGTACTTCTTTGTGCTTTTGGTAATTGAAAAATATCTTTTATTTAAAATTGAGAAGAAAATACCTAAAATTATCTGGAGGCTTTATTTTGTTGTGATAATACTGGTAGGTTGGGTATTTTTCTACCATTCCAGCCTAAGTGATGCTATTCAATTTTTAGGAATTATGTTTGGGGCTGGTGCTTCATCATTTTCCAGTTCTGAGGTGGAAATATTTCTCAATAGCTATATAATATTTATTGGAATTGCACTTATTGGATGTACACCTTTTATAAAAAGTATTTTTCAGCGTATAAAGGGACATATGGAAAAGAAACAAATTGGGGTTTATTCAGTGGATCAAATAGTTAAATCAATTGTAAATACAGCTATATTTATAATGTCCATTATTATGCTTGTGGGTCAGTCTTATAGCCCCTTTCTTTATTTTAAATTTTAGTTATTTTATTAACAAACAGCATGTATAGGAGGAATTTATAATGAAAAAGTTGCAGTTAGATGCAATAGTATTTTTGTTAATAATTGTGGTTTTAGGTATTGGGAATTTTATTAACATAAATAAGCCAGAAGTCTCTGAAATAGAGAACAGGGCATTAAAACAAAAGCCGGAGCTTAAAATGTCATCCATTATAGATGGCAGCTATTTTCGTGACTATACTGAATACTATAGTGATACTTTTATTCTAAGAGACAAACTTTTAAAGATAAGCAGTGACATCCAGCAGGCTTTGTTTATAAGGGATACAGATGTTAAAATAATTGTTTCTGACAAATCAAAAGAGTATATTAATGAGCCTGAAGCAACTGATGATAAAAATAATACTGATACTAGGAATACACCAGAAGAAAATACAACTGAGCCTGTATCTACACCTGATTTTACATCTTCACCTGAGCCTACAGAAAAGCCATATAATGAAGCTGACGGTGTGGGATATTGGCTTGTTATTGATGGTAAAGCAGTAGAGCTTTTTAAGTTTAATAAGGATAACTTTGATTTTTATGCTAATGTTCTTAATGAATGCAATGAAAAACTTGGGGGGAAAATGCCAATTTATTCACTTATTGCGCCTACAAACAGTGAGTTTGTAGAGCTTAGAAAACATGCAGGAATAACGGATTCTCAAAACAATGCAACAGCATATCTTAATTCTAAATTTAATGATGGAATTACCGCTGTTAATGTCTATGATGTATTAAATGAACATAAGGAAGAATACATCTATTTTGGGAGTGACCACCATTGGACTGCATTAGGTGCATATTATGCATATACTGCATTTATGAAAACAAAAGGTGAGGAACCAGTACCTTTAGAAGAATATAAAACTGTTGAAATTGATAATTTTTTAGGAAGTACTTATGCTAAAACCAGAGATAAAAGCATTGAAAAAAATCCTGATACCATATATGCATATTTGCCTTTTGTTGATTATAAATACGAAAAGTATAGATTCTACCAGTTAAGTGAAGTTGATATAATTGATATGAAGTATGCTGATACAAAATTGGATAAGTACTTAGTGTTTTTAAGTGCCGGGGATGGGACCTGGGCTAAGATAAGTACAGAAAATAAAAATGGCAAAAAGCTTTTAGTAATAAAAGATTCATATGGTAACAGTTTTGTGCCTTTTTTACTTCCCCATTATGAAGAAATATATGTTATAGATCCGCGGTTTTATGATTTTAATACATCTGAAAAAAATGTTGTGGATTTTATTGAAGCAAAAGATGTGAATGAGGTGCTTTTTGTAAACTACATGGAGAATGTTAATTATAGAGATTTTATGTTGAGTTTGGAAAGGTTAATAAATAATGAAGATGGCGAATGATTGGATATAAGAAGTTGGTATGGAATTAGATGCTGCTAACCTATAAAATCTATTGATTAAGTTATTTTAATCATTTATAATATTAAATGTATTTTGTAAAAAGAACATAGTTTTGCAATATTCAAAATAAAATTCAAAGAAAATATTTAAAACACAATTTTATGTAGTATGGTCTTTTATACAAATTTTATATAAAGTAAGTAATTTTATATTGGTAGAATGGGGAGGAAAAGAAATGCCTATTACTGAATTATTATCACGTAATGCAAAGATGTATGGAAATGAGGTTTGCTTAGTTGAAATAAACTTAGAACTTCAGGAAAGAGACAATGTGATTTGGAAAGAGTATGAACTTATAGAAAATAATCCTGCAGGTGAGTATCGCAGAGATATGACTTGGCGTGTTTTCGACGAAAAAGCAAATCGTATAGCTAATTTGTTGCTAAAAAGAGGTATAAAAAAAGGAGATAAAGTAGCTATTCTTTTAATGAATTGTTTGGAATGGCTGCCTATTTACTTTGGAATATTAAAAGCAGGTGCAGTGGCAGTTCCTTTAAATTTTAGATACACAGCAGAGGAAATAAAATATTGTTTGAATTTATCAGAATCCATTGCTTTAATTTTTGGACCTGAATTTATTGGACGTTTAGAATGTATTTATGAGGAAATACCACAGATAAAGACGCTTTTTTATGCAGGAGAAAACAGACCTTCTTTTGCAGAGAGTTATGATCGTCTTACTGCAAACTGTTCCTCTGAACCTCCACAGGTTGATATTACTGACGATGATGACGCGGCAATATATTTTTCATCAGGTACTACTGGTTTTCCAAAAGCCATTTTGCACAATCATAGTAGTTTGTTGTCCGCATGTTATACAGAACAAAATCATCATGGTCAAACCCGTGAAGATAATTTTTTATGTATTCCACCCCTCTACCATACAGGTGCTAAGATGCATTGGTTTGGAAGCTTGCTTTCAGGCAGTAAAGCTGTACTACTTCGTGGAATTAAGCCAGATTGGATACTAAGGACAGTGTCTGAAGAAAAAATCACCATTGTATGGCTTTTGGTTCCTTGGGCACAGGATATTCTTGATGCTATTGAAAGAGGAGAGGTAAAGCTGGAAGATTACCAGCTTTCTCAGTGGAGATTAATGCATATTGGTGCACAACCAGTTCCACCAAGTTTAATTCAACGCTGGAAAAAATATTTTCCAAATCACTTATATGATACAAACTATGGACTGAGTGAATCCTGTGGACCAGGATGTGTGCATTTAGGTGTTGAAAATATTCACAAAGTTGGGGCTATTGGGGTACCTGGGTATAACTGGGAAGCTAAAATTGTTGATGAAAAAAGACAGACTGTGGCACAAGGAGAAGTTGGGGAGTTAGCTGTTAAAGGACCAGGTGTAATGAAGTGTTATTATAATGATTCAAAAGCAACTGAAGCAATTTTAAAAGATGACTGGTTATATACTGGTGATATGGCAAAAATGGATGAAGATGGCTTTATCTATTTGGTTGATAGAAAAAAAGATGTAATTATAAGTGGTGGTGAAAATATATATCCTGTACAAATTGAAGATTTTCTCCGTTCTCACGAAGCTATTAAGGATGCAGCAGTTATTGGATTGCCTGATAAACGTCTTGGTGAAATAGCAGCTGCCATTATAGAGCTAAAACCAGGCTTAGAGTGTACAGAAGAAGAAATAAGGAGTTTTTGTACATCATTGCCTCGTTATAAGCGTCCAAGAAAGATTATTTTTGATACAGTTCCACGTAATCCTACTGGGAAGATTGAAAAACCACGTCTTAGAGAAAAGTACGGTGCAGATTGTTTGGTTGCTGCTCAAGTTGAAATTAAAAAAGATAGTGAATGTAAATAAGGGGGCAAATGCCCTCTTTAATTCTATATGTTATTGTAGTAGAAAAAACAAATTTAAATAAAGCAGGGGATAAAGATATGGCAAAAATACTTATTGTTGAAGATGACAAAAACATTGTAACTAACTTAACTGAATATTTATCTAGCGAAGGTTTTGAAGTGGAGTGGGTGGCAGGTCAGGCTGAGGCTATTGAAAAAATCAGCCAAAACAAATATAATTTGATTTTGCTGGATATATCTTTGCGTGATGGAAATGGTTTTGCCGTTTGTGCAGCAGTTAAAGAAACCACCGATACTCCTGTTATTTTTTTAACTGCTTCAGACGATGAATACAGTGTTGTTACAGGTCTTGACATGGGTGCATATGATTACATAGTAAAGCCTTTTCGTCCAAGGGAACTTTTATCCCGTATTAGGAATGTTTTAAGGAGAAATGAAAAAAATGTATCGTTAATAAAACTTGACAATATATGTGTTGATACCGTTAAAGCCATAGTTTCAAAAAATGGGGAGGAAATTTTTCTTTCAGCGTTGGAGTATAAATTATTATTGGTTTTTATCAACAACAAAGGTATTGTTTTGTCGCGAAACAGATTGCTTGAAGAAATTTGGAATATTGCTGGAGAGTTTGTAAATGACAATACCTTAACGGTATATATAAAACGTCTGCGTGAAAAAATAGAAGATGACCCTCAAAATCCAAGGATAATAAAAACAGTCCGTGGACTTGGGTATAAGGTTGGTGAATAGGATGAGTTTTTTTAGAAATCCTGAAATAAAGAAAAGCCTTTTATTTTTTTCTATTTTAACACTTATTGCTACTGGTATTAGTTTTATATTTGAAATTAGGTATGGGATTTTCACCTTTATTTTATGTTTAATATTTATTTTTTGCCATTTTGTCATTACATATAGAAGATATATTAAAATTGCCCGGCTAAGCAGTAAAATTGACAGAATTCTTCATGGGGAGAAATTTATAGATTTAAGTGAATATTCAGAGGGTGAGCTTTCAATTTTACAGGACGAGATACAAAAACTAATAATAAGATTAAAAGAACAAACAGAGATGTTAAAAAAAGACAAAATATATCTGGCTGATTCCCTTGCTGATATATCCCATCAAATCAGAACCCCCCTTACATCAATAAATATATTGATTTCCCTTTTGTCAAAGGAGCAGCTTTCTTATGAAAAAAGGCAGGAACTTATTAATGAAATTGAAATGCTTCTTTCACGGATAGAATGGCTCATATCCGCACTTCTTAAAATGTCCAGGTTAGATGCAGGGACTGTTACCCTTCAACGGAAAAGGGTATTGGTTTCTGAATTGATAAAGCTTTCCACAGCTCCCATTACGATACCGTTAGAACTTAGAGAACAGCAGATTGAAGTTAATATGAACGGGGAGGAAACATATGAAGGGGATTTGTCCTGGTCTGTTGAAGCCATTGGTAATATTTTAAAAAACTGTATGGAAAATATGCAAAAAGGCGGAAAAATAACAATACAGGCAGAAGAAAACCCTATTTATACAGAAATTATAATAAGTGATAATGGTCCGGGTATAGATAAGGAGGATTTACCACATTTATTTAAGCGGTTTTATAAAGGTAAAAATGCCAGCAGTCAAAGTGTGGGGATAGGTCTTGCCCTTGCAAGGACAATTATTACAAGTCAAAATGGTACCGTTAGAGCAGAAAATAAAAGTAATGGAGGTGCCAGGTTTACAGTAAGGTTTTATAAAAAAACAACTTAAAATATATAATTTTATTAGAAAATTAGCCAGGCAGATACTTAGTGTGGTATAATTCTTATGAATTTTAATTAACCAGTAAATATAAAAGCTTTTTTAATTTTAGGAGGATTATAGATGAAAAAAGTACCATTAAATGAACTTAAATCCCGCATGGAAAGATTCCGAAGGATAATGGATGAGCAGAATGATGCTAGCTGGGAAATGGCAGTTATTTTTAATAAAGTGAACCTTTATTATTTTACCGGCACCATGCAAGAAGGAATGCTTTTAATCCCACGGGATGATGAGGCAACCTTGTGGGTTAGAAGAAGCTTTGAAAGGGCTGTGGATGAAT
>JAAYTS010000275.1 GCA_012517995.1 Clostridium sp. | reverse complement strand
TTTACCAGTTTGGGCATTGAGACCCTCTACCCCCTCCACCTGCTGATCCATCCACTCAAAGCGATTCTCGGCTTGGTGGTGGTCAACTCAGGGATCTGGGCGAAGAATCTGGTGGGAGGAAAGGTGGAGGCGAGTCTGTAAACGACACGGCAACACTCACGTTCAAAAGGGGACCGCATTCTTGCGGTCCTCTCCTGTTTTCTGACAGTTTTCACTCAAGCTCCTCTGGCAAATGCTTGAGTGCGGCCGTTCTACCCATCCAGCGTCCCTCCTCATGTCTAGCAGAAGCTCGATTCCCCATGACTAGATCCCCTCCCCAACCTGCTCAACGCTCTTGCCAGCAGTGATTATCCATTAATCGCTGCTTTCGGAGTCGAAGGCCTGAACGCAGAGATCTACTTGGGGCAGTACACCGGTCTTGCTACTAAATGGATGGAGCATATCAGATATAGTAGTCAGAAACGAACGCATAAGAGAGGAAAAGATGTTATCAATAAAGAACTTACCCAATAATGTGTAAAAGATGACCGGGGTGTATGATGGGATGGATTATATTGCTCATGTACGCCAAGATGAGAACGGGAATTGGCTGCCACCTCATTCACTGAAAGAGCATCTCACGAACACAGCAAAGTTGGCCAGTGAATTCGCATTGAAGTTTAACGCTGAACCATGGGGAAAACTTGCGGGGATAGCGCACGATGCCGGAAAGGGAAGACTTCCCTGGCAGGAATATCTTAAGCGAAAAAGCGGTTACTTCGACGAGGCAGCACATCTGGAAGGAAAACCCGGAAGAATGCCCCATGCCATCTACGGGGCTAGGCTCGTTGAAGAAACTCACGGTAAGCAGATTGGCAGGGTGATATCATACTGCGTAGCTGGACACCATTCTGGTCTGCAAGACTGGTCAGGAGCTGAAGGCGCTGGAAGATCGTCCCTTGAGTATCAGCTGTCACACGTGGATGGGGTGGAAGACATTCACTCCTTTATATGGGAGGCTGTAAGAGCCGCTAGACCTCAATCACCACCTTGGACTTTCAGTAGTGGGTTGGACATTTCACTGTGGATTAGAATGTTGTACTCATGTTTGGTTGATGCGGATTTTCTCGATACCGAAAGCTACATGGACAATGAAAAAGCGAGCCTACGGAGGGGTTACTACTCCATACCTGAGCTGCTGGAACGTCTGAATAAACACTACGAACGATTGGCCAGCGAGCCAAGAGCAAAAGACCTACCCATAAACCGCATTCGGCAGTGGATTCGACAGCGCTGCATAGAAAGCGCCAAGGAACCTCAGGGCGTCTTTTCGTTGTCCGTGCCCACTGGCGGCGGAAAAACGTTGTCCAGCCTTAGTTTTGCCCTCGAACATGCTGTACAGCATCATTTGGATCGAGTCATCTATGTTATTCCGTATACGAGCATAATCGAACAAAATGCAGAGGTTTTCCGGAAGGCCCTTGGTGACGACCAAGTGGTTGAGCATCACTCAAACATCGTTGAGGATGACTTGACACCCCGATTACGGTTGGCCGCGGAGAACTGGGACGCCCCGGTGATTGTGACGACATCAGTCCAATTTTTTGAATCGCTGTTCGCGTCAAGCCCGAGCCGGTGTCGTAAGTTGCATAACATCGCTAGATCAGTTGTCATTCTCGACGAAGCGCAGTTGTTGCCAGTGGAGTTCATGAGTCCGATTCTTCAAACCCTGCAGTTACTGGTGGATCATTACGGAGTAACGGTGGTCATCTGTACCGCTACGCAGCCTGCCCTGGGCGAGCGCCGCGTTGGAGAGCGCCGTTTCCCTGGATTGCGAAGTATCCGCGAGATTATTGGCAACGAAGGAGAGGTCAAACAACTGTATAACTCCCTGAGAAGAGTGAAGGTCGTCTTCCCTGAGAACACCTCAGAGCCATCCTGTTGGGAAGAAATCGCTAGCCAGCTTCTGAAACACGAGCAGGTTCTGTGCGTGGTTTCCGATAGAAGGAGCTGCCGCGAGCTCCATTCCCTTATGCCAAGGGGTACTTACCATCTATCCGCGTTAATGTGCGGGCAGCACCGCAGCGAGCTTATTCAAGAAATCAAGAAGAAACTCGAGCAGAACGAACCCTGTAGAGTTATCAGTACCCAACTGGTCGAAGCAGGTGTCGATCTGGATTTTCCGGTGGTATACAGAGCTTTGGCAGGTCTGGATTCCATTGCCCAGGCAGCGGGCAGATGCAACCGCGAGAGTAAACTACCCGGCATGGGTGAGGTGGTGGTATTTGTCCCACCCAGACAACCGCCCACAGGCATCTTGCGCAAAGCCTTTGAAACCACACGGTCTTTATGTCAATCTCTGGACCGGATCGATCCATTGGACCATGATATCTATGAGCATTACTTCAGTCAGTTGTACTGGAAAGCCAATTCGCTAGACGTATATGACATAACGACGCTCCTAAACCCGACACGTACTGACTTAGGCATTCAGTTCCGAACTGCGGCTGAAAGATTCAGGATCATAGACAGCACCGACCAAAAATCCATACTTGTACGTTATGGTGAAGGCAATCAGCTTATAGATTTGCTGAAATACAAGGGCCCCGATCGCTATTTGCTTAGAAGGCTACAGCGTTACGCTGTAAACATCCGAACGAAACAGTTCTACACTCTATTGGCGCGAGGGTCTATCGAAGAAGTGCAGCCGGGAGTCCACGCTATGACTTCGGAGATTGAATACGACGAAGCAGTTGGGTTGATGATCGATGATGTTCAGTTCAACACAACCGATCTCATCATCTAGGAAAGGAGGGGTGTGAGATGCACAGTTGGTGTTTGGAAGTATGGGGAGATTTTGCCTGCTTTACTCGTCCCGAGATGAAGGTAGAGCGGGTCAGTTATGATGTGATAACTCCTTCAGCAGCTAGAGCCATATTTGAAGCCATTTTGTGGAAGCCAGAAATCCGGTGGAACATCACCAAGATCGAAGTGATGAATCCGATCAGATGGATCTCTTTGCGACGCAATGAGTTGGGTCGCGTTATAGCACGCCCAACTGAGAGTCAGATAAACGGCGAGAGCAAACCACCCATCGGAATATTCATCGAAGACGAGCGTCAACAGCGTGCTGGCCTGTTCCTGAGGGATGTGCGCTATAGAATCCATGGCTATTTTGAAGTTGTGGAACATAGACCGAACGATGGAGAGTCACTTGGCGAAAGCGGATGGGCTTTTGATTTGGGGAAATCTGAAGGCAAGTATGCAGCGATGTTTGAAAGAAGGGCGCGCTCAGGGCAGTGCTTTCACCGACCATATCTGGGCTGTCGTGAATTTGCCTGCTATTTCCGTTTAGTGAATGCAGATGAAAGCTCGGACAGGCCCATAAACGAGACCAGAGATTTGGGGTATATGTTGTATGACCTGGACTTCGATCATGATCCCGATGATCCATTGCCGTTGTTCTTCAGGGCTTACATGGAAAATGGAGTGATTATCACCGATCGGCGCAAAGTGGAGGTGAGAGGATGATTCTGCAAGCGCTAAAGGGCTATTACGACAGGCTTTCCGCCGATCCAGACAGCGAGATACCTAGGATAGGATGGGAATACAAGGAAATACCGTTTGTCATTGTGCTTAACCCTGATGGAGCTCTGTTAGCCATTGAGGACACACGCGAGGGCGAAGGAAAAAAGCGGAGAGCACGCTCGTTCCTTGTTCCCCAAGCAGAAAAGAAAACAGCTAACATCGCCGCTAATCTACTGTGGGATACGGCAGCCTACGTGTTTGGGATCGACACGAAGGGCAAGCCAGAGAGGGCGAGACAACAGCGCGATGCATTTCGCGAGCGTTTGGTGCAACAGCTGGGGGAACTCGATGTGGTCAGAAGCGTGATCCGTTTCCTGGACAGTATTACCCTAGAACGTTTATCGCAGGAGCCATGCTGGGAAGAGATCGCAAGCGCCAACCCTGTTCTGTCCTTTCGAATGAACGAGGATTTGATGTTGATCTGCCAGAGGCCAGAAGTCCAGCAGCGGATCAACTCACTGGTTTCCTCTGAAACCGAGGCGGCAATGCGCGGCACCTGCCTCGTAACGGGGCAAGATGCCCCAATTAAGAGATTGCATAGCCCGATAAAAGGGGTCTACGGGGCACAGAGCACGGGAGCTAATATCGTTTCCTTCAATCTCAATGCATTCGTTTCGTACGGAAAGGCACAGGGTTTCAATGCTCCAGTGGGAATCGAAACAGAGTTCGCCTATACGACGGCATTAAACCGACTCCTGAACAAAGATTCGCGCCAACGGATGAGGATAGGCGATGCGACAACAGTATTTTGGTCGGAAAAACCAACTCAGTTCGAGTCAGACTTTGCCCTGTTCTTTGACAGTCCGGAAAAAGATGACCCTTCGGCCCATACAGAAAGGGTAAGGGCATTGTACGAATCGCTGACCACTGGAGCATACGTGGACTATGACGGAGACATTCTGTTTTACGTTCTTGGCCTGTCGCCCAATGCCTCGCGCCTTTCCATCCGTTTTTGGCACAGGGGCACCATTGCCGAGTTTGCCACTAGGATCAAAGAGTATTACGACGATTTCCGCATTATTAAGCCGCCAAACGAGCCCGAGTTCTATTCGCTCTGGCAGGTACTAGCAAACGTTGCCGTTCAGAACAAGGCAAGCAACATTCCCCCAAATCTGGCCGGCGACTTTATGCGGGCGATTTTGAATGGTCTACCGTATCCCCGTACCCTGCTGCAGGCTGCCATCCGTCGCATAAGGAGCGACCCGGAATATCGCGTGACACCGATCCGGGCAGCTTTAGTCAAAGCTTATTTGAGCCGGTATTACCGGTTTTATCCACATCCAGCAATTAAGGAGGTTGGAGTAGCATTGGATATCAATCATCCGTCTGTGGGTTACCAGTTGGGTAGGTTGTTTGCTGTACTGGAGAAAATCCAGGAAGAAGCTAACCCAGGGCTCAACGCAACGATTCGTCAGCGGTACTATGCAGCGGCCTGTTCGACACCGGTGACAGTGTACGCAAACCTGATGCGCCTGAAGAATCATCACCTAGCCAAGCTGGCCCAGAGAAATCGAGTAATTTGGTTTGAACAACTGCTTGGTGAAATCATCGAGAAACTGGACGAGTTTCCTGCCCACCTGGATCTCCATGAGCAGGGAATGTTCTCCATCGGTTACTATCACCAGAGACAGGCTATCTTTACCAAGAAACAGGTTGAGGCCGCGATCCAGTGAGCATCTATAGGAAAGGGAGTGCAACGATGAGTGAAGCTGTAAAGAACCGTTTCGACTTTGTTCTGTTGTTCGACGTTAAGGATGGGAATCCCAATGGCGATCCCGATGCAGGCAATCTGCCGCGTGTCGATGCCGAATCCGGGCACGGTTTGGTGACCGACGTATGCTTAAAGCGAAAAGTGCGGAACTACGTTCTGTTCAAAGAAGGCGATCAGTCGCCTTACCGTATTTTCATCAAAGAAAAAGGCATTCTCAATCAGGCTATTCAGCAAGCCTATGACAGACTGGGCATTAACTTGGACGAGCCGCCACGGGACGCCAAAGATGGAACCAAGCGCAACAAGAAGGGCCAGGGTCAAGGAAGTGAGATTGATCGGGCGCGGACGTTCTTGTGTGAAAACTACTACGACATCAGAGCCTTTGGGGCCGTTCTGTCAACAGGTGCCAATGCGGGCCAAGTGAGGGGACCGGTGCAGTTAACTTTTGCTCGTTCCATCGACCCTGTGGTGGCCATTGAGCACACCATAACTCGCATGGCCGTGACTACTGAAGACGAGGCTCTCGAACAAGGTGGAGATAATCGTACGATGGGACGGAAGTCTACCATACCGTACGGCCTGTATCGAGCTTTTGGATTTGTTTCAGCGCCGCTGGCGCAGCAAACAGGGTTCAACGAAGATGATCTGGAGGTGTTCTGGGAAAGCCTTGTTAACATGTTCGAACACGATCGTTCGGCGGCGCGTGGCTTGATGGGGACGCGGAAGCTGATCATCTTTAGGCATGACTCACACTTGGGTAATGCACCGGTACAGCAGCTTTTCGAGACTGTGATGATCAAGAGAAAGGATGATGCCAAACCTGCCCGCGACTTTAGTGACTATGAAGTCACGATAGCCAAAGACCGAATGCCTGAAGGTGTCACTTTGATTGAAAGGTTGTAGTGTGGTGAGCTACAACGAAGAAGATTATCTTCAGCTTTCCGGCATTCAGCATTTTGCCTTTTGCCAGCGCCAGTGGGCGCTAATCTACATGGAACAGCAGTGGAAAGAGAACATCTACACGTATATGGGGCAGGAGCTTCATGAGAAAGTCCACACGTCTGGCGCCGAGAAAAGAGGCGATGTGATCATCACGCGCGCCGTTCCTCTGGCATCCAAGACGCTAGGGTTATATGGGGTAGCCGATGTGATCGAATTTCATCGAACAGATGGCCCGGGGCTGAAACTGGAAAAACGGACTGGTCACTGGCTTCCCGTACCCGTTGAGTATAAAGTGGGGAGCCCAAAACCGACCAATTGCGACAAGCTTCAGCTATGTGCACAGGCCATCTGCCTAGAGGAGAAGTTCAATGTAATCACAGAGCTTGGGTACATCTACTATGGGCGGCCGAGAAGGCGCCTGGAGGTGGAACTTGATCAAGACCTAAGGAAAGAGACATATGCCGTTGCAAAGGCGATGCATGCAGCCTTTGCAACGGGCATAACTCCAAAGGCGGAAGTCACCAAATCCTGCTCAAAATGTTCGCTTATGGACATTTGCGTCCCCCATTTGGTTGAGCGAAGAAGCGTCAAAAGCTATTTGCGTTCTGTACTGACCGAACGAAGCCGGGGTGATGGTATTGAGGAAGCTCCTTAACACATTATACATTACGGCGCCAGAAGCATATCTCGGCCGGGATCGAGAGAACGTTATTGTCCGTATTGACGATGAAATCCGATTTCGCATCCCGATTCACAACTTGGAGAGCATCGTTACTTTGGGATATGTAGGCGCAAGTCCGGATCTGATGTATCTCTGCGCAGAACGTGGCGTTTCGTTAGCATTCTTATCCCCAAGTGGAAGGCTCAAGGCGAAGATGGCTACTCCCACAAAGGGAAACGTGTTGCTGCGCCGCAAGCAGTACCGCATGGCTGATGACATGGGAGAAACGCTTGCCCTGGCCAGAAATTTCGTTTTCGGCAAGCTCCATAACTGCCGGGCGGTATTGCGGAGGTATCTTCGCGATTACGCTGGCTCAGAAGCAAGTGAAGTTGTCGAAAAGGCCACGAAGGAGATGTCGTTTCAACTTGAGCGCGTTCTGGCCGCTGAGAGTATCGATGAACTGCGAGGAATAGAGGGAGAAGGAACACGAACCTATTATCAAGTCTTCGACCACCTAATCCTGGAAGCCAAAGATGTGTTTTTCTTTAGTAGACGGACCCGAAGACCCCCGTTGGACCCCGTTAACGCGTTGCTGTCCTTTCTTTACAGTCTGCTCGCTAATGACTGCAGTGCGGCGTTGGAAACAGTCGGTTTGGATCCACAAGTGGGTTTTCTCCACTCCATCAGGCCCGGTCGAAACAGTCTAGCCCTAGATTTGATGGAAGAACTGCGGCCATATTTAGTGGACCGCTTGTCACTGTCAATGATAAACACCCGACAAATATCGACAAAGGATTTTGAACTGAAGGAAACCGGAGCCGTTTTGCTCAACGATGAAGGGCGTAAGAAAGTAATCCAAGCCTGGCAGAGTCGCAAACAAGAGCTTATTGTCCACCCATATCTGCAAGAGAGGGTCGAAATCGGATTGGTGGCCTATGCGCAGGCGCTCTTGCTAGCCAGATATATCCGTGGCGATTTGGATGCCTATCCGCCATTCTTTTGGAAGTGATGGTGAGACCTATGATGGTGTTGATTACATACGATGTAAACACGGAGGACTCGGAAGGAAAGAAGAGACTAAGGTTGATAGCAAAGGTCTGTGTCGACTACGGCCAACGTGTGCAGAAGTCAGTATTTGAATGCTTGGTAGACCCAGTGGAGTTTAGGAAATTGAGAACCAAGCTAGAAAGAATTATCGATCCTGAAAAAGACAGCCTGCGCTATTACTATCTAGGGAGCAACTGGAAAAGGCGAGTGGAACATATCGGGGCAAGACAAACATACGATCCGGAAGGCACCCTGTTAGTAGACTAGTGCGAACCTGAAGTGAACACGAAATTCCCAGGAGGTTCGCACCAGGCTTACAGAGCGCTTTTCGGGCGCTTTTGTCAAAATAGAGCCTGCGTTTCAGTTGCAGAAAAAGAAGGTTCGCACAAAGCACAGTTTTTGCACCGATGTAAAAGGCATCAGAGACATGTAGGTCGCACCCCGCAGGGGTGCGTGGGTTGAAACTACATACTACCATGTAAAGCATACTTTACATAAAGTCGCACCCCGCAGGGGTG
>JAAYTS010000114.1 GCA_012517995.1 Clostridium sp. | reverse complement strand
TCAAACTTTAACTCCTTTATTTCTCTTCCTTCACCTGAGTATAAGTATACCTTATCTCCTACTTCCATGTCACCTGCTGCTACCCAGCCTTTTCCTATTACCCAAAATGGATGGGTTGGTGTTGTTTCTATTTCTTCATCTTCTACAAAAACCCTTACTATAACGCTAGTTTCATTTACAAATACATTTGTTACTTTTTTAAGTCCCTTCTCTCCTGTTAGTGGATCCTCCGAGTAGACTAAATCTCCTACCTCTATGTCCTTAATTTCCTTATAGCCATCCTCCGTCTTAATCAGGGTATCTTCAGTAAAGCATATCTTCCCTATTAATGTAGTCAATATCACTGTTGCTGTAAGTACTGCTAGGTATCTGGCTACCTGTTCTCGAGACACTCCTCCATTTATCATATCAATACTTAAATTAATTGACTGATAGAGACTCCACAGGGACATGATTGTTCCTAAAAATAGCACCATATTACATGACAGCTTTTTGGCTATTGCCTTAATTCCCAATCCTACTATCGTACCCATTCCAATACCTATGGCTGCCTCAATCCAAACATCTTTAGAACATAATGCTGCCAAATAATCTAATACCGACACCTTATTTACTATTGCAAGATATATGCCTGTAAAAACAGGTATTGCAATAGAAGCTATTGTGGCACCAATTGTTATACCCATCATTACACCTGCAATTGAAAAATATCCTGATGGGTCAATTTTATTTACAGGGTCACAATCTGCATACAGGTATTTATGCAGTGTAATTGGATCAGTTATAATTCCTCCCCATGAATCCATTGTAAGGAATCTTCCCAATGACGGATTCATATATCTTGCCCTTAAATAGTAGAAAGTTACATTTGCATCATACTGCTCACCTGTGAAGAGATAATCGTTCTCGGTTATCCCTGTCCTAGCTATCAACATTCCAAAGGAATCATAAGTGTATGTGTCTGTTATGTTCCCTTCCATATCAGTTAATGCCCGGGTACTTCCAATTCCGTCATAGTGATAATAACTAAAGTCTTCTCCTCTCTTCTGACTTATTAAATCGTCACCATAAACATAACTTACTATTAAATTGCCCTCACCATCTCTCTCTTCTAGTACCTGAGCATATTCAGTATTTATGTCAGCTAAATAATTAATAACTGTTGAGCCGTCAACTATCTTTTGAAGCCTTATACCATCTACATCATTTTTGTTCTTAAGATATTTTTTTAACTTTAATACTATTATTCAAAAACATATTTATTTAAGTTAATGTTTTGATATATAAATTATTCATTTTATTCATAATATGGAGATTTCAATTTTTCAATAAATAATCCATTTTTCACAATTATTTCATCTAGCCCTTTGCAATTTTTTGAACAACCAAAATACATATAATAATCATACCCAAAATGAACATATAAACTGCTTTCATTTTCCAATTTACCCCATAATTGTTCTCTTAAAATCAGCCGACATAAATTGAGGATATCATTAATTTCAAGAACAGAATTTTCTTCTATCCTTTCAAATAACTTTAGCATTTCTTCTGTATAAATTAAAGAACTTTCATTAATATTTATGTTATCATTATACTTCTCAAGGTTTTTGACTATCAAAACAGTAGTATTGGTAATATCTAAAAATGATAATAATACATTAATATAAGCATTTTCAACAGACATATAATCTTTAACAGAAAATTCTTTTTCATTATATAATTTGCCTATATCGTAACATGATGTCCATTCATCTTTTTGATACTCACTTTTTTTATTCCTAAACTTAGGGTTATATTTTGAAATTCTCCAACTTAACATAATATCAATCTCCTATTCTATTTAAATTAGCGTCATACGTACCCCACCTTGTCGATTTTTTCCCTAAATCTTTTAAAGAACCAGCTGCTTTCCAAACTCCTCCACTATGACTATCTACATCAGGCGTAATATATGTATTACCTTTTTTATATACAGGTTGCCCATGAGATGTATAATTTGTCTTTTTATACCCAAGTTTTCTTGCAGCTTCTGTCGCTTGTTTTGTTGTCATTCCACAGCTATTATGTACAAATACATCTTGCTCTGATACAAAATATGTGTGCCAGTCTTCAACTTCGAAGTTGTATACCTTTATTGGTGAATCTAAATACTCAAACTTTAACTCCTTTATTTCTCTTCCTTCACCTGAGTATAAGTATACCTTATCTCCTACTTCCATGTCACCTGCTGCTACCCAGCCTTTTCCTATTACCCAAAATGGATG
>JAAYTS010000254.1 GCA_012517995.1 Clostridium sp. | reverse complement strand
ACAGTTCATCAAAATTTGTCTCAACAGGCATGCTTTCAAACTTTTGTTGAACGGATTTATCAAATTTGACAACATATGGAACAAAATAAGTCGAATCATTTAGAATTTGGTATATCGAATCACTTGCATGCTGTCGTATTTGAATATCCCCACGGTAATTAGTAAAAAAAGAATTGACTGCCCAGGAAGTTTTTTGGTAATGTTTATAAGGAAGACCCTTGTATATAATTGAGTCTTTGACTCCGGAATATATACTGTATTCTACTAAATCCTCAATATGATAATTCTGCCTATAACTACTTCCGCTCACTAACACTGAATCATTAATTGGCATACAAGCAGAGATATGTAGCATTGTGTGTTCAGTTTTTATATATTCTCCGTTTAAGTCAAAGTATTGAAACCTTGAGGATTTGTCGTCCTTAACCACAAAATAATCAGCCCCGGGAAACGTAAATATTTGGGCTATCCCCAAAAATTCTGAAGGGCCTCGACCCCCTGCCTTTATTCTTTTTATTCCAACACCCTCCATAGTAAATATGAAGACAGCCACATCATTTACACTACCATCATGTATAATAATGCGATCCTTAATAAAAAGGATATTCTTAACCTCGCCAATGTATCCTATGCTATTATCAAGAGCTATATATTCATATTCCAAATTCGGTACAATCCCATCGAAGCCTGACACATCCTTTAGGTCTGTAAACAAATAATATTCTTCGGCCTTATTAGGGAAAAGAGAAACAGTAGGAATTGAATCATTCCTCTTCATTAATTTAATGGCTCCATGAGTTGGAAGCGTAACAAACTCCTTGTTTCTGTAATGGCTACAACCAAGAACTATTAATATCAGAAAGAAAAACACCGGTCTTGTCATTGTTTCAAAATTTAAGCCTCTGCAAATTCGTGAAATTTGCAGAGGCGTTAATACAAATTACTTATCCCCGCTTGCAGGGTGTCCCATTAAAACAATTACCATCACCATCTACACAAATCACCCTATATTCCTTATACTCATTGTAGTATGTTGTTTGTTCACTTGTATAACCATAATTACTTCTAAGCTCCACGGGAAAACCAGGAATAGCAATACCAAAACCCATATTCAGAGAAGTTTTATTCGTATTTTGTGTAAGACTACCTGAGCATGGCTCTTGATGGGGCTTCCACCTGGTTGTAAAAGGGGTATCATTGTACCATTGTGGCTCGTCTGTCCATCTCTGTCCATTAAAATAAAAGACATGAATAGCACGCTCCATGGCACTACTTGAGGTGTTAGAATTTCCATAAACTGTAACTTCAGGAAAAACATATTCAACTTGTGCTTGCGCCATTATCGCAATTGCATCCACCGAAACATCACCGGCACTATTTCCTTGTAGCAAATTCATATTAAACACAGTTGCTACTGCAAAGAATCCGGTTGCTACTGCAAAAAATATTTTCTTTTTCATAATTATAAACTTAAGGATTAGTAATTTGCCGGCCATCTTACCGGCTTTCACTTTCTTTCAATGTCATCCTGCCTTGCAGCAGCATTGGGGTGAAAGAACTCCGCCTTTTTACCCATGTATCTTCTAAATCCTTATCTTTGTGCTGTAATTGTAGACACCTCAACTTTAGCAGGTTCCACGAATGACAAACGTGCCGCATCGGCACTCTCAGTATCTCCGGCCTGTGATGTTGAACAGGCAACGCAAACAATGGGTAACAATAGAGGAATAAGGTATTTCATAATTAAGTTAGGTGTT
>JAAYTS010000016.1 GCA_012517995.1 Clostridium sp. | reverse complement strand
TAGTAAATTATGTTATTTTGTTACTTGGGATTTTAGGGGTATTGAATTTTTTAGTTCTTACATCAATAAATCCAGTTTTTAATTTTGGTGTATTTATAATCTTTATTGCAGGAATTTGTCTAATAATAATTGCACTTTTAAGAATTAAAGGCAAAGGCCACTTATTAAGAATTAAAAATAAAATAATAAGGAGAATTTTTGTCTTGTTAACAGGATTGTTTCTACTTTCTTTTGTTTTTATTCAAGGGTTGATTATTTTTTCAGCTCAGGCAGATGAAAATATTGAAGAAGCAGATTATATGATTATACTTGGTGCTGGTCTAATTGGAGATTATGTACCTCCAACTTTGCAGTACAGACTGAATAAGGGAGTGGAATATCTTAACAAAAATTCTGATTTAAAGGTGATTGTCACTGGAGGACAAGGACCAGGTGAAACGGTAACGGAAGCTTATGCTATGGAAAAATACCTGATAAATAAAGGTGTGGATGCTTCTAGAATTATTAAAGAAGATAAGGCAACCAGTACCTTTGAAAATTTTAAATTTTCAAAAGAAATATTAGATGAGATAAGTGACAAGGAAGACTATAGTGTAATAATTGTTACAAATGGTTTTCATATGTTTAGAAGCAAAATGATTGCAGAAAGGGTTGGATTTACAGCATATAGACTGCCAACCAAAACAAATTTAAATGTTTTAGTTAATTGTTATGTCAGAGAATATTTTGCAGTAATTAAGTCTTTTATTTTCGATAGATAGTCTATCTTCCGTCTCTCTAAAATTAGTAACACTTTACTTAAAGTTAACATAACTTATAGTAAAGGGGTATATATCTCTGAAATTTATGTATGAAGGAGAGATGGAAATGTCTAATAAGAGAATTGACGGTGGTGGAACAGTTTACACAGGAAATTTTGCATCTTTATTGGCTAATTATATTGGTGAAACAGTAACAATTTTCACAAGCAGTGGTGGACAGTCAGGTGCAGGCTTTACAGGGGTTGTACTATCAGTTAATCCTGTTTTTGTAAGACTAATTACAAGGATTGGTCCTCCTCCAGGCTGTGCACTAGGAAATTCCTGTGCAGGATTTAATGTAGGGTACGGTCAGGGTTATGGCTCAGGATATGGTGGAGGATGCAGTTCAGGATATGGTTATGGTTCAGGTTACGGTTCAGGAAGCTCCCTTCCAGCTAATATGAGTGGTGCTACAACAGCTGGTGGCTGGAATTCAAATCCTGTTTATACAGTAGGTTCTGTAACAGATATTCCTATTTCTGCTATAGTTTCATTTGTACACAATGCAGTGTAAAAAATATGTAAATGTATGGAGGAAAAATTATATTTTGATATAATGATTAAAGTGCATATTAAGAAAAAAAGTTAAAGGTGATTATTCAGTGGGTTTTTTTAATATATTAGAAAAAAACTATAAAATAAATCTCAATAATCAACAAAAAGAGGCAGTAACTCATACCAGAGGACCAGCCTTGGTGTTGGCTGGTCCAGGATCTGGGAAAACCACTGTAATTGTTTCAAGAACAGCCTATCTTATACTAGAGCTTAAAATTAAATCAGAAAACATACTTACCATGACTTTTAATAAAGCTGCAGCAATTGAAATGGAGAAAAGATTTAATAATATATTTAGTGGTATATCAGACAAAAAGGTTCATTTTTCGACTTTTCATAGTTTTTGCAATTCGGTAGTGAAGGACTACGAAAAGATGCAAGGAAAATATTTGTCCAGAATTGAAGGAGATGAAGAGTCTAAAAATAATAAAAGATTAATTTTAAAAGAAATATATAAAAACATCAATGGCAGTCAAATAAATGATGATGAACTTGAAGGTCTTATAAACGACATTGGCGTTATAAAAAATAAAATGATAAAAAATTTGCAAGAATTTAATACAAATATTAAGAATTTTTCTCAAATATACAAAAGTTATGAATCATATAAGAGGGAAAACTTATTAATGGATTTTGACGACATGCTCACATTTGCCTATGCTATTTTACAAAGGTATCCTAATATTTTAAAAAGATATACTGGAAAATATACCTTTATTCAAGTTGATGAAGGACAGGATCTTTCAAAGATACAGTTTGAAATTCTAAAACTTTTGGTAGGCTCTGAGGAAAAGAATATATTTTTAGTTGCAGATGATGATCAATCAATATATGGCTTTAGAGGGGCAGAACCAGAATACATACTTAGTATGGAAAAACAGTTTAATGGATGTTCTTTTTATTATCTTAGCAACAACTATCGTTCTACAGCCAATATAGTAGAAATAAGCAGTAGTTTTATAAAAAATAATACCGAAAGATATGATAAAAAACACAGCACTTGTAATGAGTATAAACATGACCCTTTTATTGTAAAAACAAAGGATCAGAGTGTTCAATATAATTTTATTGTGGACAAGGTAAAGGAACATTTAAGAGAAAATAATTCCACCGTTGCCCTTCTTTATAGAAATAATATTTCTTCAATTCCTCTGGCAGAAGCCTTAGATAGAAATGGGATTAATTTTAATGTAAAGCAAAATAAAGTATTTTTCTTTAACCACTGGGTTGTACAAGACATTTTAGCTTTTTTAAAATTTTCACAAGACCAAACAGATATAGATTCTTTTTGGAGAATATATTACAAAATGAACAGATATATTTCAAAAGCAATGTTAGAATATGCATTAAATGTTGGTTATAAAAATTCAATTATAGATGGAATTTTAAAGAATAATGATTTAGAAACATACAGAAAAATGACTCTTTTAAATGTTAAAAGCGAATTTAAAAAGTTATCTAAAAAGAAGCCTTTTGATGCTTTAAACTATATTGAAAAAGACTTTAACTATTTTGAGTATGTAAAAGATTACTGTGATGATACAGGTCTTTTTTATGATTATATTTACAGCCTTTTTGGGGTTTTGAAAGTAATGGCTTTAAAATGCAGAAAAATTACTGACTATTTACAGAGAATTGAAGAGGTAAAGGAACTTCTAGAAAATCCAACATCAGGAGCCAGGCTGACAATGTCTACTATACACTCAAGCAAAGGATTGGAATATGACTGTGTTATGATGTTAGATATGGTAAATAGTGAGCTGCCGGGTGAAAGTGCCATTGACCTTTTTAAGGAGGAAAATAAAGCAGAACTTTTAGAAGAGGAAAGAAGGCTGTTTTATGTTGGAATTACAAGGGCTAAAGAGTATTTGTATTTAATATATCCAAATTTCAGGAATGGATTTAGAGAAGAAAGGACAATTTTTATAGATGAAATATTAGACTGCATAAAAATGAAAAGCTTAAATGATATTACAGAAGGAATGATAGTAAATCATAAGCACTTTGGAGAAGGAGTCATTGCAGCTATTTTAGAAGAGAATAAAGGCAGCATTATTGTAGAAGTTGATTTTAACGGTATAAGGCGTAAGTTTGACTTAATTATGTGCCTGGAAAAAGGCATTTTAAAAATATAATTAGCATTTATTTTTAGTAGTGCATAATTGTCAGATTAATGGTTTGGATGGTAAATATATAAATTTTAAGGCATTTCTAGTAGAATTTTTTCTACAATATGGAAGGATGTTATTTTTACATGATGGCAACAAGCTGCTGGAAGAAGGAAAAACATATATGTTTTGTACAAAATATAGTGAGGAAGAAGCAGCACATTATGCTTCAGCACCTACTTCTACCATAGAAATACAGGATGAAAAGCATAGAGAAGAAATGAGAGATACTTATAAAGAAGCTTACGAAAAAGAGCTAAAGGAAAAAATCCGGTAGTTAAATTTCAAAAACTTAATTATTATTATCATCTCAAACTTAGCATACAAGAAATGTGCTCTTAACTTTGATAAATTAATATTTTGAGGTCATTAAATATGACGTAATAATTAATTTATTCCTTGTTCATATGCCATTCTGCAACTGCGAAGTTTGAGTTATCAATATTAACTAACATTAAACACATGGTTATTATTAACAAATATACAAAATTTTCTACATTTTTTAATTGACTTTTTTTAAAAATATGGTATAATACAAGTAAATTACATTAAAAAATGATAATTGTCCTAGGATAATCATTAATTCTTATTTTAGGAAACAAGAATTATTTAGTGTAATTTAATTCAATACATATGATGATGAGGCATAATTTATAAAAAAAAGAATTAAGTTTGGTATTATTTTAGTATTAGTATTATTTACTGTTTCAGTTGTAATAGGAGTACTATTTGCAGCTGTTCCGGGTGCATGTGCCTCAGGTCTTAATTCTGTAGATGGAGATGAAATAAGGTGGGGTGGTAGTACAAAATACTCTAACCAATTAAGTACAGCAATACAACAATGGAATAACCTTGGGGAAATTAGTATTTTACCAGATAGCATATGGACTGTTGAAGATTTAACTATTGAAGACACTTATGAACCAGAAGTAGCTTGGGTTGGTTTATGGCAAAAGAGACCTGTTGGGGCAGATAAAATTTATCTAAATACTGCTAAAATAGATGCGAAGCCAGCAATTACAACAAATGTTATTATGCACGAACTAGGTCATGCTTTAGGTATAAATGACCACTATGAATATAGTTTGTGTTACAGCAAAAGTAATTTAGTAATGTGGTATAAAGCAAATCAATATACTTCTTTGCAACCTCATGATAAAGATGCATATTATGACATATGGGGTAATTAATAAGAAGAAGGAGGTTTTTAAAAGATGAAAAAAATTATTATATCACTACTCATTGTAATTGTTTTGGGAATAGGGATATATGCGGGAATATATTATTCCCAACCCGAAAATGCTCCACTTATGGCATCTTGGGCAATAGACATCTATGACCATGAAGTGATGGTAGAGGACTCAGAAAATGTATTTATTGGAACGGTTGAGAGCGTTGACGGAAATAAAAAACGTAAAAGTACTGATATCCCTTGTACCATTTATCAGGTTAAAGTGGATGAAAACATCAAAGGAGAATTAAGTGGTGTTGTAAAATTGATTAAAGAAGGCGGATATGATGGAAGAACATTATTTTTACATGATGGCGACAAGCTGCCAGAAGAAGGAAAGACATATATGTTTTGTACAAAATATAGTGAGGAAGAAGCAGCACATTATGCTTCAGCACCTACTTCTACCATAGAAATACAGGATGAAAAACATAGAGAAGAAATGAGAAATACTTATAAAGCTGCTTATGAAAAAGAACTAACGGAAAAAATCCAATAATTAAATTTTAAAAAACTTAAAAAGTATAAAAAAGCTTCTTAACTTAACAGTAAAAACAAGTAAAACTCTATAGTTAACGGCAGTGCCGGGCTATAGAGTTTTTTTACGGGAAAGTGCATTATTTTTTTGTGAATATAAAAGGATTATTGCAAAATATGTGGAATAAGAGAAACAGATATATATAGCAAAAATAAGTTTATTATTAATACATAAGGGTAATATATACTATAACTTATTTTGAACAGAAAGGAGTTTTATATATGATACAGGTAAAGGACAATGTGTATTGGGTAGGAATTAAAGACTGGGAACTTAGACAATTTCATGGTCATGAGTTTTCAACTCACAGGGGTTCTACTTACAATTCTTATATAATTAAAGACGAAAAAACTGTTTTGGTGGACACGGTATGGGATCCCTACAAGGAAGAATTTATTGAAAAACTTGAAAAAGAAGTGGGTCTAAAAAACATAGATATGATTATAATTAACCACTGTGAGCCAGACCATGCAGGAAGTTTGGCATATCTTATGGAAAGAATACCAGATACACCTATATACTGTTCTGCACAAGGAGAACAAAGTATTAAAGGGCATTTTCACAAAGATTGGAATATAAATGTGGTAAAAACCGGGGACACAATAAATATAGGAAAAAACCAACTTGTTTTTGTTGAAATGACTATGCTGCACTGGCCGGACAGTTTGTTAACTTATGTTAAGGGTGCAAATGTAGTTTTATCCAATGATGCTTTTGGTCAGCATTATTCGCCTCCATCTCTTTTTAATGACCAGGTTGATCAGTGCGAATTATATCAGGAAGCTATAAAATATTTTGCAAATATTTTAAATCCTTTTAGGCCTCTTATAAAGAAGAAAGTAGAAGAGATTAAAGGGTTGAATCTTGATATAGATATTATTGCACCAAGTCATGGGGTAATCTGGAGGGACAACCCTATGCAGATTGTTGAAAAATATTATGAGTGGTCTCAAATTGATTATAATGAGGACTATGTTGTAATTGTATATGATACAATGTATGACGCCACTAAAAATATGGCTCTGTCAATAGCAGAAGGTCTTAACAATAATAAAATAAGATATAAATTATTTAATTCCTCCGTTGCCGACAGAACCGACTTAATAACTGAGTTGTTTAAAGCAAAGGGAATTATTTTGGGAAGCTGTACTGTAAATAACGGTCCTTTGGCATCTATATCAATGGTTTTAGATGCAATGAAATATTTAAAATTTAAAAACAAGCCAGCAGCAGGTTTTGGAAGCTATGGCTGGAGTGGGGAAGCACCGGGACAAATTACAGAAGCTTTAAAAAGTATTGGTATGAAAGTTGATTTAGAGCCTATCAAAGCAAAATATCAGCCTACAGAAGAAGATCTTAGAGAATGTGTTTTATTTGGAGAAAAATTTGCCCAAAGAATATAATAAAAATATAATAATAAAAGTGCTATAATAAAAAGAGGGGATATGTTTCTCCTCTTTTTTTAATCTTAATATTTTGTTAATATATTGGACTATATTTAGTATTATATGATAATATTTTTATAGAAGGTATAGTAAAAAATAAAGGAGAATATTAGGTGATATTATCATGAATAAAGTTATATGTGTATATAGTTCTTCAAGTTGTACAATAGATAAAGTTTATTTTGATGTTGCATACAAATTAGGGTGTCAAATTGCAAAAAGAGGTGATACCCTCTTATTTGGTGCTGGAATGGTTGGGCTTATGGGAGAAACAGCAAGGGCTGTCCATGAAAACAATGGCAAGGTAGTGGGAATAGTGCCAGAGGCATTAAATGTAAGCGGAATAGTGTATGAAAGATGTGATGAGTTTATTGTAACCACTGGCATGAGGGAAAGAAAGGCAATAATGGATGAGAGATCAGATGCATTTATAGCTTTGCCAGGAGGTTTTGGCACATTAGAGGAGCTTTTAGAAATTATAACATTAAAGCAGCTTGAATATCATAATAAGCCTATTGTGATTTTAAATGTAAATAATTACTATGATGACATTTTGAAGCAATTTGACAAAATTTTTAATGAAAATTTTGCATGTGATGAGTACAGGAAGTTATATTATGTTACTGACAGCGTTTCTGAGGCCATAGAGTACATAGATTCGTATAAATAAATGTCTTTGAAATTTAGCGTATTTAGGCGTATAATATAAGGATAATAGTATAATAATGTGAGGAGAGCGTGTTATGGAAGGCTGTAGTTTTCGCTGTGAATTAGTTAATGCTAAAAGGATAGTAGTCAAAGTGGGTACATCAACATTAACTTATGAAAACGGCAAAATAAATTTTTCTAAGATAGATAAACTTGCAAGAGTACTATCAGATCTAATGAACCAGGATAAAGAAATTATATTAGTTACATCTGGTGCGGTAGGAATAGGTGTAAGCAAATTAAAGCTAAAATCAAAACCTGAAACTACAAGAGAAAAGCAGGCAGTTGCTGCAGTAGGTCAATGTGAACTTATGCATATATATGGAAAGTTTTTTTCAGAATATGGACATCTTGTAGGGCAAATCCTACTTACTAAAGATGTTACAATAAATGAGGGAAGCAGGCAAAATGTTATTAACACCCTTGAAACTTTAATAGAAAAAGATATACTTCCCATAGTTAATGAAAATGACTCTGTAGCTGTAGATGAATTGGAAAATGGGATTAACAGGGTTTTTGGAGATAATGATACTTTGTCCGCTATTGTGGCAGAACTTGTAAAGGCAGATTTGCTTATAATATTGTCTGATATAGACGGGTTATACACTTGTGATCCAAGAAAAAATTCCTGTTCTGAGCTAATATCTGTAGTTGAAGATATAACTCCTAAAATTGAAGGTTGTGCAGGAGGAGTAGGAAGCAGGAGAGGAACAGGCGGTATGATTACTAAGATAGCAGCAGCCAGGATGGCTGTTTCAAATGGAATAAATTTAGTTATAGCAAATGGGGAAGAACCAAGCATAATATCAGATATTTTAGCTGGAAAAAATGTGGGTACACTTTTTGTAAGGAAAAAATAAAACTTACATTTAAAGCAAAAACTGCAAAAATATAAAAGGAGGGATGTTATTTGAGAAAATTTGTACCTATCGTCTTGTTTGCTTTGTTGTTAGGAATGCTTATGCCTCTATATGCGGAAGTTGAAGAAAGCGACATTAAAGTTAAAGAAAAAAGCATTATGTCATATGATATTGCAAAAGATATGCTAATTGAAAACAATAGCACTTTAAAAGAAAAACAGTTGCAAGAAAGAAGAACATTTTACGGTTATAGCAATACAGTTCAAACTTCAAGAGGAATCAATACAGAAGGCAGAAATGTTAATATGTTTGGAATGGATTTTTTTATTTCCTATCCTGATGATGTACAAATGTTATTGACAATGCAAAAAGAATTTATGCCCTTTGTACAAAGATTTGGGTGGCAAATGTCTCTAAAAGAGAAGGAATTAACGGAAAATGCTCTTGTTTTGGCATTAAGAGATTTATATCTAGGCCTTTATAGCACTTCAAAAAATTGCGATATTTTAGAAAAAAAACTTGAGTTAGAGAACAAAAAGTATAATGCAAATAAAATACGTTTTGAAAACGGACTTATTTCAGAAATAGAATCTGAAGAATCCCAATATCAGTTTTTAAAGGCACAAAAGAATTTAGAAAGTGCAAAAAGAGATTTTGAGAATATGAGAAGAAATTTCAATTCTTTTTTAGGTGTTCCTATAGATACCGAGTATGATGAGCTTTTATTTGAAGAATTAAAAAGGGATGTTAGAATACAGCCCCTTGAGTATTATCTTGAAAAGGCTTTAGAAAATAGGTTAGAGGTAATAGTATTAGAAGGTCAAATAGAAATGACAGAGCTTCAAATTTCAATTTATGAAAAGAATAGAGTTAATGAAACCTATACTAATGTGCAAAAAGACTATAATGAAGCTTTAAGACAGCTTGAAAACCTAAAAGCCCAACTTGAACAGACAAAAATAGATATTGAAAATGAAATTAAAAGTGCATACATAGAGATTAAAAAAGAAGGATATAATCTTCAAAGTCTTAACGATACTCTTAATATGCAGGAAAAAAACTATCAAAGGTTGCAAAACCAGTTTGAGCAAGGATTTATAGCAAAACTAATTATAGATGAAGTTAAAATGGGTTTGGAAGAATTAAAAAACGGTATTGATTTGGCTATGTATGTTTATAATACAAAAATAATGAAGCTGGAAGAGGCGGCAGGTCTTGGACCGGCATTTTAGGAAAGGTGAGTGAGATAAAGGTGAACAAAAAACTTAAAGCGCTAATATTGACAGTAACAATGGCATTGTCCATTACAACTGTTTGGGCAGTTGGAAACGATATGTTTTTAAATATAGAAAAATTTCAAGATATGGCTTTAAAAAACACCAGGCAGTCCAAAATTGATGAATTACAAATAGAATCTAAGAAAAATGCATTAGAGGAAGCAGAAAAGGATGCAAAATTCTTATCTCCTTCAACCACTAGAAATCAAAAGTACGACAATGAAATACAGAAAAAAGTTGATCCTTTTAAGGCAAAAGCAGACCTTGAATATATAAAAAGAGAAAAGGATATAAACGAAGAGAATTTAAAGCGGGAAGTTTATGAAACGGCTCTTGATATACTGATTCAGGAAAAGGAAGTAGAACTTGAAACTGAAAAGCTAAAGATACTAGAAGAAAAGCTTAAAATGATTAAAACCAGGTACGATGAAGGCAAAATAACTGATAATGACCTGTACAATGCTGAGTTTGCAGTAAGTTCTAAAACCATTGATTTAAATAAAGCACAAAAAAATTTAGAGATATTAAAACTTGAATTGAAAAGACTTTTAAATGTTGAGCTGGACGATTCTCCAATAAAGGTGGAGGACCAATTGGTTTTTGAGCCAATGATGGATATTGACATGGACGTGGATATGGTTGTTTTGAAAAATGTAGATGGAGTTTTAAATATTGATACTATAATAGAGAAGTCTATTGAAAAAAGTCTTGAGTATTATAAGGCAAACAAAGATTTAGAAGCACAGGAAATGGTTATGGAGATTACAAAAGATATCTATGAAGAAAATCATCCAACATACAAAGATAATGTGTTAGCTTTAGAAATTGCACAGCTTAATTTAGAAAATATCAAGACAAGCATTCAGGTGCAGGTAAGAAATAAATACAATGACTTAAAGACTGCAGAGGAAAATGTTAATTTAGCAATACAGTGGGAAGAAATACAGAAGAAAAAGCTTGAAGCAGAGGAACTTAAGTTTGAAAAAGGTATGATAAGCAGAGAACAGCTGTTAAATGCAAAAGAAGCATATATAGAGTCAAATTATGATAAATTTGCTGCTATTTACAATCATAATATTATAAAATCTGAGTTTGAAGCACTATACAAGTAAAATTGGTTAGATAAACTTTTTTGTGTGTTTTTTCATTATGCAAGATTTCCTGTCAAGTATTAATAATGTTATCAAGTTACAGGGAAATACTCTTTTGAAGATTCAAGAGATTAAGAATGCTTATGTAGAATATGATGTTAAGTCAGACTATAACGGTTATAAGTTGCTTGACATTGAGAAAATTAATGCAGTTATTGGTTACTTTGCACAATATATTGAATCACTTTATAAGGTGAAATTGATGAAATTATTATGGTATTTAGATGCACTGTATTTTAAACGAGAAGGTACATCTATGACAGGATTGGTTTATAAACATCTGCCTCTTGGAGCAGTTCCTATAGCTTATAACGAATTACTTTATCTACCTGCGGTTAAAGTTGTTGAAGATTATTTTGACGATTTATACCGTATTCATTAGCAAGGAGATTGAGAGATTTTTCATAACCTGAAACTAATACAATTAATAGTCAGCCTTGGGTATACGTCCTTGGCTGACTATTAATTGTATCATGGTCTTTTTTTATCTTTATCTTTTTTTGTATCTTTTTTCTTATCTTTATCTTTATC
>JAAYTS010000015.1 GCA_012517995.1 Clostridium sp. | reverse complement strand
GGAATTTTTTTAGGTTAAAGGACTTTGATACTATTGAAGCATATAGTGGTGAAGGAATTTTGGACAAGTTAGAAGAAAATCCTGATATCATACTTTTAGATATAAATATGCCGGGGATTGATGGATTTGGAGTATGTAAAGAGATTCGTAATAAAACAACTTCCCCAATACTGTTTTTAACTGCAAGAGGCTCTGAAACCGATAGAGTTAAGGGATTAATGATAGGCGGGGATGACTATATTGTAAAGCCATTTTCCTTAAATGAGCTATATGCCCGAGTCTACTCTCATTTGCAAAGAGAAGAACGAAAAGGAATGGCAGCAGCTAATAAATCATCACAACTTATAATTGACTATAGCTCAAGAACTGTTCATTATAAAGGGAAAGAAATAATCTTCACTAAGACGGAATTTGATATAATTGAGCTGCTTTCATCCCATCCTAAAATGGTTTTTGACCGTGAAAAGATATATATATCTTTATGGGGTTATGAGGCAATGGGAGATAATTCTGTAGTGGCTGAGCATATTCGAAAAATTCGGGCTAAAATATCAGAGTTTACAGATAAAGAGTATATACAAACTGTTTGGGGAGTAAGGTACAAATGGGTTGGTAAAAAAATCTTTCATCAAAATGGAGTCTAAAAAAGAGTTTTGTTATTTATTTATTAATATTTCTGATATTAGGTATTGCTCTGGCTAAGATAACTTCCATTTTGATTGAAAACTATGAGTTCAAAAGTATAAATAAATATATTAGAAGTGATATTATAGATGGAAGAGAATATTATACTCCATCAAAACAGAATTTATCCGGTTTTAAAAACTATATGTATAAAGTGCTGTTTCTTTATAAAGACCTTGCTGTAATTATCCATAGCATATTATTCTCTTTAATTGGATTTTATATATATTATTTACATAAATTACGGGAGCCAATTAATTATATTTGTAATATCAGAGAAGATAATATTGATGATATACCTGATGGAGACAATGAGCTTATATTTGCATGTAAAAAGATTACCAATGAGATGAAAAGCCTGCAGGAAGAAAAGATTAAGGTTTGGAATCAATATGATGCTTTTAATCACATGGTGTCATCTATGAGCCATGATATGAAAAATCCTCTAGCTATAGTAAAGGGCAACGTAGATATATTAGAAATGATAGATATAGAAAGTGATAACAATATAAAATCAGAAACTATACAGTCTATAAAGAAGAATTTAATTCGGATAGAAAAATATTTAGATCGTGTTAATTATCTGCAGTCTATGGATCAATTAAAAATAAACAAAAAGTCTATTCATATTTTGGATTTTATTGAAACATTAAAGAATAATGTTAAAATGTTAAATTCCAATAAACATATCCATTGGATTATTCCTAAAGAAGATATAATCATAAATATTGATACACATCACATAGAAGAAGGCTTTGAGAATGTATTAAATAATGCATTAACCTATGCAAATTCAAATATCTATATAAATATAGAAGTAAAGGATAAAAAAATGTTAATATCCATCAAAGATGATGGCAAAGGATTTAGCGGAGAAGCCCTTAAGTATGCAACTCAAAAATTCTATTCAGAGAATTCACAGTCCGAAAATATGGGATTAGGTCTAAATATAACAAAACATATACTAAAGAAGCATGGTGGAGAATTAATAATAAAAAATCACAATAATGGAGCATTGGTAGAAATGATAATTAATTTATAGAACTTGAAAAAGAATTGAAAATTATTTGTTACACTCTTCTTAAAGAAAAGGAGAGTGTATTTTTATGTCAGAAAGAATTGAAATAAAAAATTTAAATGTTAGCTATGGAAATAAACAAGTATTATTTGATGTATCTCTAACAATAGATAGGGGTATGTTTGGCCTTTTAGGAAGAAACGGAGCCGGCAAATCTACCTTGATGAAGGCATTAGTTGGGCTGGTTCCCATCAAATCCGGGGAAATAAGCATATGTGGTATTTTAAGTGAGAACAAAAAAGATATACGCTCTATAATTGGGTATTTACCGCAGGAATTTAATATGTATCCTAATATGAAAGTGGATGAGGCTTTGGACTATTTAGGAACATTATCGGAAATGAGGTCTAAAGTGTTGAGGAAGAGAATAGAAGAGATTTTAGAAATTGTAAATCTTAAAGAGGACAGGAATTTGAAGATAAAGACTTTATCCGGAGGAATGAAAAGAAGATTAGGTATTGCTCAAGCAATACTTCATAATCCAAAGGTATTAATTGTTGACGAACCTACAGCCGGACTTGATCCTGAAGAAAGAATTCGATTTAGGAATCTATTGTCTAATTTAGCTGAAGATAAGATAGTTATTTTATCTACTCATATCGTTGGAGATATAGAAATGACCTGTAACCGATTATCCGTTTTAAACAATGGAAAAATCATATTTGATGGAACTACAAAGGAAATTGTAGATTCTGCTAAAGGATTTACCTATGAGGTAAAAGTACCAAAATCTCAAATTTATGATTTTAAGAATCGGTATGTAATAACTGCACAAAAGGATTTTGGAGATTATGTAGAAATGAAATTGCTTTTTAAAGGAAAACCGGATGACAAATTTGTGCCGGTAAATCCTACCATTGAAGATGGATATTTAAACTTACTCTATGATATAGGAGGAACCAAATAATGAGACTTTTTATATTGGAAATCAGACGATGTTTAAAAAATCCATTCTTTTGGATTGTTAGTATAGTACTGTTTCTTTTTGTTAACTCTCAATTTTCAGGGGATGCATCCGGGTGGAGCATAAAAAAACCGGTCCCGGGACAAGAAAGTTATGGAACATCTATCACAGAGGACATGAGTGTAATTCGTCAGCAATCCTTAGTAAATTTATTAGCAGAGTACTCAAACAATAGATATACTACTTATCCTTATGGATTTTATAGAAATATAGAATTGAATACAAAGAAAAATGAGGCAATGGAGAAGCTTTTATCAGCCCTAACAGGCATGTCAATTGAAAAAATTAAATCTATTCAAAGTTTTTCAGAATCTGGCCATAGTGCCATAGAAGGGGATAAGGTATTGTTCCCTGAAGAGGTAGATGAAGTGGTAAATTCCACCAAAAACAATATAACTGATGATGATTATTTAAATTTAATGGATAAAGTAGACCAATTACTTGGAGGAGGCAGTCCTTATTCAAAAAGACTCATTGCTTCAAGGTTTGGGAGAATTCCTAAGAGTTATGAAGAAGCTTTACAGGAATACAACGATATGCTTTACAAAGATAAAATAACCGGTGCTTTTGCCAGGCTATTTTGTGATTATGCAGGAATAGCAGTTGGATTTTTACCTATATTTTTAGTGGTAGCATTTTGGTATCAGGACAGAAAAACAAATATAAGTCATACACTGTATTCAAAAAAAGCATCTTCATCTAAGCTTATATTATCAAGATTTTTTGCAATGCTTATATTATTTACATTTATTATTATGCTTATGGCAACTTTCTATAATATAAAAATTATAGGTGTAAACGGAATAGAAAACACTGACCCTTTTGCCTTTTATAAATATTCTTTCCTTTGGCTGATACCAACTTTAATGGTAGTTTTGTCAGTTGGTATGTTTACAACAATATTAACAAATTCTCCTGTAGGAATTATAGCTATGTTAGGCTGGTGGTTTATAGCCATGTTTGGAAGCGAAGCTAACATGCGGGGTGGATATGGTTTTCAGTTATTCCTAAGACACAACATTTTAGGTGATACGAAAGTTTATCTAAATAATATTCATATAGTCCTATTAAATCGTGGAATTTATATAACAATAAGTGCAATTCTAGTTCTAATATCTATAAAAATATACAATAAAAAGAGAAAAGGGGAGATTTATAGTGGAAGCAGCAAGAAAAATAATAAAAAATGAGATTAAACATCATACCTATGGTCCGATTATTACCTCTTTTATTGTGTATTTATTAATATTTGTGCTATTTGGACTGGTGGAGTTAAAGAAGGATATAGTGATTATGATTGTGGAAAGATTTTTGCCGTTAATGGGAATAATATTAATTTCTCCATGCTTTCAATATGAAATGGATTATGGAATAGAGGATGTTATACGCTCAAAGTCAACCGGTATTCTTACAACTTATTTAATAAGGCTAATATTAAGAATATTTATCTATGGAATGCTTACCTTTTTATTTATTGCATTAATAAAAATTACAGACTCCCAAGTGGAAATGGCATTATATTTCTTTCAATCATTTTCATTAGGGTTATTGTTAGGGTCGTTAGGTTTTTTTGCATTTGGTATTAGTTCTAATTTAATAGGGGTATACTTAGTTCCAATACTATATTATTTACTAAATTGGATGCCTAATTGGAAAGTCCTTGGAGACTTTTATCTTTTTAGATTAAGGTATGGTCTTGAACCTAAAATAGGACTAAATATTTTTATAGCTATAATATTTCTAACTGTTGGGTTATATGCTAATAGAAAATAAATTAATGGAATACTCTAGTAGAATTAGTAAGTTAGATGTTATAATGAGTTAAGATGGTCAAGTTGGCAGTTATTCGTCAATATGCTGACGGTGATACAGTTATCTCAGAATTTATTATGGAGGGTACTCATCGCACCGGTAGTGATTCCTGTTCTTGCAGACAAATCAATTCCAACCTATGTGTACGATGACAGCCTTGTTTTAGGCAATATGATGCTCGCCGCTCATTCTTTAGGGCTGGGAAGCTGCTGGATACATCGAGCAAATTATAAATGTACTTCTATGTGCAGACACTGCTGTTATTCCTGTTCTCCAAAGTGGCCTGATGACTATATGACATCTGCTGTGGCGGATGAGGTATTTTATATATTAAGAAGTTTAGGCTGCTATCATGTGCATATCGGTGGCGGAGAGCCCCTTATTAAGCCTGATAAAATTCTGGATGTTCTTGATGCTGCCCGGAAAAACAATATTGAAATTGAATATATTGAAACAAATTCCTCGTGGTACAGGGATGAAACGTCAACAAATGCCATACTTAAAGAGTTAAAAGATCACGGGGTAAACACACTGCTTATATCCATAGACCCGTTCCACAATGAATATATTCCGTTTTAGAAGGTGAAAGCTTTAATTAAGGCCTGTTCAAAGGCGGGAATGAACGTATTTCCCTGGTTGATGGAATTCTGGGATGATATTGATGCCTCTGTACGGAAACTTCATTCCCCAGTCGTGCCCGGGCTTTTCAATCCCTTTAAGGGAACTGGTGCATGGGGCAGACCCTGGAAAATACCCGATATTTAACAGTCTGAAATCTGAAGGTATAGGCGGCTTTGTAGAACTTGCCGTAAAGGAATATGGATATAAGCCAAGAGAAGAGTATGTAGAAAAATGCGATCTGTGTTATGATATAAGGAATTACCTGGTTTTGGAGTTAGGGCTGGACCTTGCTGACCTGAAGCCGGTAAACCATTATAAATATTAAACAGTTTAGGAACGGTGCAATCGTAAAGAAGAAAACAAAACAATGCACTTATACAGCCTCATTACCAGTAAGAGTTACAAAAAGCCTGCAGGCAAATAAATATCCCTCATACAAAAAATGCATTCATAAACCTAATTTTCTACTTATAAGAGCTAGAAAAAATAACTGATCAGAATTGGATAGCTTTTTTAATGTCCTGTTACAATTTTAGGTTTTTATTCTTAAGTAGTTGATTTATAAATGCTTCAGTTTCATTTTTATATTATAAAGTTAATGTTTTTATTAATCTATTGTAAAAATACAAAACTTAAATTATAATAGTATTAAATTATACTGGAAAGTTAATGATATTATTAACCTAAAAGAAAAATATGAAACCGAGTGATTAATATGAAGTATTACGAAGATTTTTTGAAACTTGAGGTGTTTAACCTTGAAGATGCTCAAAAAGTTGTAGGGAGCACAGAAAATGCAAAAGTCATATTAAATTCATATGTAAAAAAAGGCCTTATAAAACATGTGCGTCGAAACTTGTATTGTGCTGTTAACTTGGAAAACAGAGAAGCTACGGCTGACCGGTATTTAGTTGCAAGCAAAATAAATAATAATGCTTATTTGACTTACCACTCTGCTTTTGAGGTCCATGGATTATCCCACCAAGTAAGTTTTTTAGTATATGTAGCATCCGAGCAAAAGATATCTGATTTTGAATTTGAAGGCGTTTTATACAAATATGTAGGCATAGGAATTCAGGAAGGAATTACTCACTACCGTCTGAATAATAAAATTAGGCTTACGGACCTTGAAAGAACAGTTGTTGATTCACTGGATAGATTAGATTATTGCGGCGGTGTCTATGAGCTGGATGAGATAATAAAAATATGCAGGGTTCTTGATGAAGCAAAACTGGCAAAATATCTTGAAATGTATGATAAACAGATACTTTATAAAAAAGCAGGTTATTTTCTGGAACGATATCAGCAGTCTTTAGGGATAACAGATGGTTTTTTGAGTCAGATAGAAAAAAGGACAGGGAATACGAAAAGTTATTTAGATGAAGAAGCAAAAAACGGTAACGGTATACTCATAAAACGCTGGAGTCTCATAGTGCCAAAACCTCTGGAAGGAAAGGGTGATGTTTTTGTTTAGGTCAGATAAAAAATATTACCTCGAACTTTCTGAAAAGACAGGATTTCACAAAGATGTAATAGAGAAAGTTCACCGACTAATATTGATACTGGAATTTATAAATAGCAATGCTTTTTTAAGAGAGCGATTAGTTCTAAAGGGCGGAACTGCTTTAAACCTAACCGTTTTTGCTTTGCCCAGATTATCTGTGGATATCGATCTGGATTTTCACTCCTATGATAACAGAGAGAAGGTGCTTGAGGAACGGATAAGGGTAAGAGAAATACTACATGGATACTTAGAGAGGGAAGGATATGGTATTTCGAAAAAATCCAAAGATTATTTTGCTTTGGAATCCATTGTAGCTCGTTTCCAAAACAATGCGAGTAATTATGATAATATAAAAATTGAAATCAACTATTCCTTAAGACATCATATTTGGCTACCTGTGATGAGAAAAATAAATACAGAGATTTTTGGCATTAGGGGAGAAGTTAAAACATTACACTATATCGAGCTTTTAGCTGCTAAAACAGCAGCCTTGTTTAACCGTCTTGCGGCAAGGGATTTTTATGATTTATATAATGTGAAAAAGTATAGTATCCTTTCTGAAAAGGATTATGACAGTTATTGCAATGCAGTAGTTTTTTACGGTTCCATTTCAGGAGAAGCAGCAAGACTTAGTTTTTCGCCTGATCGTGTGGATGAGTTAAAAAAGCAGACAGTTTATAAGGATTTATATCCCATGCTGATAAAAAGTGAAAGATTTGAATTGGATAAAGCCAGATCTGAAGTAAAGGATTTTCTCGCAAACAGTGTTGTTTTAACACCAAAGCAAAAAGAATATTTACGCAAGTTTGCTGCTGGAATTTATCAGCCAGACTTATTATTTTCCGGGGAGATGTTGGAGAATATAAAACAGCATCCAATGGCAATTTGGAAAACTATGAATGCAGTAAAAAATTGAAGTATGTAAAAGACCGGCGATTGGAGCTATGTTGAGACGATTGTTTATACATTAAAAGAGTTTAAACCTTATGTTGAAATCATCCTTTATCTCAGGCAGAGAATGAATCACGTAGCGATAAAATTAAGTGGGGTATTAAATAACGTGTTGAATAAGGCACTTTAAAGCTATATAATAAAAAATGGTATTGATATTTCTTTGAAGACAATAAATTTTAAGGAAACATTTCAAACTTTAAAGATTTTAATATGATTAAATATGATTGTATTAGTGATCTATTCCAAGCAATGAAAAATAGTCTATTTGAAAACTATTTATTAAGAGGACAGAATAGATATCTAAACAGTATAAACACAGCATTTT
>JAAYTS010000280.1 GCA_012517995.1 Clostridium sp. | reverse complement strand
TTTTATCAATTCTTTTAACTTATTTATGCCTTCTTCATCTGACGAAATTTTTTCAATAGTAGGTTTCTCTCCGTCCCTGGCAACAGGTGTTGCTTTAGGTAAGTATTTAAGTATCAGCTTATTTGAAAATTCTACTATTTCCTTTGTTGATCTGTAACTGCTGCTTATTTCAAAATACTGCGAATTTAATTCTTTGTAAATATTGTTAATTAACTCTCCCCAGTTATCTATACCTCTATGGGAATTTATTCCTTGGTTCATATCTCCCATAATTGTCATTGAGTTATTCTGTGAAACAAGTTTCAAAACGATAAATTCCAATGGACTTAAATCTTGAGCCTCATCAACGAAAATATGTTGATACTTTTTCTCATGGCTAATGCCATCTGTCATATATTTAATATAGCATATTGCTGCCAGATCCTCCCTCTCTACATAACCTATCTCAAAATTTTTTAATGTGTATTGTGCAACAAAAGAGAAGTATCTATTCTTATAAAGTGATTTATAAACATAATCATCTTCGAATAATTCTTTATAAATGGAAATTGGCTCTATTCGCTTCAAAATTTTAAGGTAATTACGTAAAAATGCGGCAGCTTCCTGCTTTAATGTGTCTACGTTATTAGTATAAAATGATTGATGCTCTATAAATGTTTTTACTCTGGATTCTATTATTTTTTTCAGCGTTAAAATTTTATTATTCAATGGAGCATTATCCTTTAAATATTTGATTTGCTCTTTGCGGCTAATTTTCAATTTTCCCCCAAATATGCTAACGTCTTTTAATTCGCTGATAATTTCATTAGCCTTTTTTATAATAATATAATCAATTAGTTTAATGAATGATAAAGACCCCTTAAACTTTGAAACATTGATAACCGCATCCATCAAAAATTGATGAAGGTTCTTTTTATCAATACTTACGAAGAACTCCACTTTTTCATCCTTCAAAACATTTAAATCAGTTTCAATTATATTTATAGCCAGTTGCTCAAAAGATAACTGCATTACCCCTTCAGCATCTATGCCAGGTAAAAGATCTGATATGTAATCAAGAAATACCTTATTAGGAGCAATAACCAATATCTTGCCAGGGTCTATCCCTTTAAAGTTATATATTATATATGAGATTCTATGTAATCCAACAGTGCTTTTCCCGGAACCGGCAACTCCTTGTACCACAAGGACCTTATCAAGAGGTTGTCTGATAATCCTATTTTGCTCTACTCTAATTGTTTCAATAATCTCCTTTAGTTTTTTATCAGTATATTGCTTCAACTTTTTTAGTAGATAAGGATCAGATATCACACTATCTTTTGCCGTTTCTTTAGAAGCAACCTTCTCTATTACCCTGGTAATTTTATCAGTAATAATATCATCAGTAAAAGAAATTAGCTGTGAATCTATAATATTGTATTGTCTTTTTAGTTTGACGTCACCGGAAAAAATGCCGCCCGGAGCTTCATACGTTGCTCTACCGTTTTCACATTCATAAAATACTGATGCTATAGGCATTCTCCAATCAATCACACCATACTTGGAACCCTGTTTAAAACCGATCTTGCCTATGTATAATGACTCAAACTCATTGCTATTATCTTCCTTAAAATCCACTCTGCCAAAATAAGGAATATCAAGAGCGGATTCTATCTCTATTGTTTTTTTCGAAATACCTTTTTGTATATTAGAATAAGTATTTAAATCCTCATTATCCATAACAGTTCTCTTGCCACTGACTGCCAGC
>JAAYTS010000255.1 GCA_012517995.1 Clostridium sp. | reverse complement strand
TGATTTAAAAGAGGAGCTAAACTTTTTTCTTGAACTTCTTTCCATAAGACAACTTTTAATTATTTATACGTTAAATTTTTAATTTTGTTGTCCTAAAAAAGGGGACCATTATAGTTCATCCTTTTTAAATGCACGGTAACGTTTTGGCGCTTGGCGCAGTGGCGGATTTCGGAGCACTAAACTGTCAATACACCACAAAAGTTGATGCGAGGTAGAATGTTCAATTAACCACGTCACCCGCCATTGAGCCAAACGCCTGTTATGCCTTCGTCCTTCTTTTTCTGTCGTGTTTGGTCTTGTCATTCCGTGTCGGTTTTGGTGCGTTGGCTTGGTGGCTCTTTTGCATTTTTGTCTGGCTTTGTGTGTTGGGGAAATGCATATGTGCCACCAAAAGCGTTGGCTATTTCAGTACAAAGTTTAATACTATTCCTATGATTATTATCCCTATAGCCACAAATAATAATATTTTCAAAGTTGTGATTTCCTTGTCTTGCTTGTCTATACGTTCGGTAGTTTGGTTGATTTGTTTCTCAACCAATATATTCAAATTGTCAAAAGCTGTCTTTGCCCGTTTCGACTGTTCTTCAAAGTTGTTTGATAGAGTTGTTTTTAAGCCATTGGTTGCTTCTACTACTCTATCGTTTAATGTGTTGATTTTACTGTCGCTGTTTTGAATTATTTGCTCTTTAGCTGTATTGATTTTTTCGATAACTAAACTTTGACTTTCATTCAATTTAATTTCCAAAGCCTGTCTAGCACTTGTTATGGATTCAATAATCAGTTGAGATTTTGACGATAGTGCATCAAGTTTTGTAGGAAAGTCAATAGCTGTCAATGTTTCAATCAAAGAATTACTTGCCTCTACAACGCTTCTGTAATGTTCTAAAAGGCTGTTGATTGCTTCAATCTTTTCATTATTCGATGATTCTACTTTTTGAGCAACAGTTTCAAATTGTAAAACACCTTCGTTGATTTGAATTTCAGTATTTTTCTTCAAGTCATCTACATATTGTTTGTAGAGATTGAAAATTTTATCTGTGTAAACAGAATAATTCTTTTGAACTTTTTCAAGTTCAGCAATTATACTGATTGAATTTTCTTTAGCACCATCAATATAGTCAGTTACTGTTTTTAGTCGTGATAATTCTTTTTGTAGCAAACCTAGTTGCTCGTTAATCTGTTGGTCAAGCATATTCAATTATCTTTTTATCAATGTTAAACTTTGTAGTCCATTCAGTGTTTAATCTAAGAAATAAGTAGCTTCTTAATCCTTCAAGCTCTTCTGAAATTCTTGTATCAAAAGTATTAAACTCATTCATTAGTTCGTTAAATTTTTTATTCGCTTCTGCCACATTTAAATTTTCCTCTTTAAACATTTGAGTGAAGCCCTTTGAAAAATTGTCTTTGGCTTCATTTATAAAGTTTTCTATTTTGCCTTCTCTAACTTCAATGGCTAAAATTGAAAAAGCTTTTAAAATCAACAATGAATAGTTTTCAGAATACTTAATACTTTCATTTATAAGTTTTGTGGTTGCTCCTCTCAAGTGTTTTAAATTATTTATCTCACCTCCTGGGGCATTTTTAACCTTATCAATGTATTTTTTAATAATTTCAAAGTTTGCTTTTTCACCTTTTTGAGTATCTTCCGGTAAATACTGTGGCCTTGCATATTTTGAATTCATATAAAGGTCTATAAACTCCTTAAAGCCTTTTGAACCTTTATTTTCATCTAATCCTTCAATACATGCTGATTCCATTGCGTCAATTGACTTTTTTCGTAAGTCAGCAATTTGCTCATAAATAAATTTTATTAAGAACCCTAAACATTTTTGAATTTCACTCTCTCCTTTATAATTTGGAATACTTTTTATAAGTTCATTCGTCTTTTTAACACTGTTATATTGTAAAAGGTACTCCTTCAGCTTTTGAGTGTAATACCCTTGGGGCTTTTTGGTAATTGTTGCCGCAATGGTTTTTGAATTATAATCAACGGTATAATCATCAATAACCCCAATGATTGAAAGTCTGTAAATGGCTTTATATGTATCTTCTTCGTTTCGGATTCGCATAAATAGTTTTTGGATAGTTGGCTTTAATGCGTCTGGAATTACTATTTCCTTTTTCAAAAACTTATCAAATTGCTTTTCAAGATTTTCTATAAACTCCACTTTATCATTACAGAAGTTTTGAGCTTCTTTTACTATTCTTTCAGTAAACTCAAATCCATTGTCTGATAAGCATTTTGCAATTCTCTCAATAGCATCATTTGTAAATGGAATGATTACCTGAAAACTATTTTTTGAATTTGGATCATTTAGTTGTGTTTCAATTCCGTCTTTCGGATGGTCATAAACAAGCATATTTAACCAGTCAAAGAGCGTTTTATCTACTGGCTTTTCAGATAACAAAATATTTTTAGTAAAGGTCAATATCTCCTGAGCCATATTCATATGTTCAGGCGTAGCAATAAATGTGTTTAATGTATTTAGATATATAGAACCAACATTTGGCTTCCCAAATTCGGGATTATCAATGTACATTCTTTTTGTTCCCCCAATATTTTTTATTTTCAAATTGACTTCAACATTAAATTCTTCGATTATTCTATCCTTTATTGAATCAATTACCTTTCTTGAGGGAAATTTTATTTCTGTTAGTAATTCAAAAAGTAGGTTTTTCTCTTTGCGAATTCCTTTAAAATTGTTTCTATGGAAACTTAATAAAATATCTTTATCAATTGAAACATTAGTTTCTTTAATTTCATCTTTAATATCACCGTTTATTTCAACAGTCTCAATTTTATATTTAGCTTTTACTTTCTGTTTGTTGAATAAAATCAATCCTAAAGCCAATTTTCTATCACGACCACCACGACCTGCTTCCTGATAGTAGCTTTCAATTGAACTCGGATAATTGAAATGCAAAACATAGCGAATATTAGGTTTGTCAATTCCCATTCCAAACGCTTTTGTCGCTACCAACAAATCCAAATCGTGATTTACAAAAGCCGATTGGCTTTTTTCATTTTCAATATCTTTGTCTTTCACACCATCACTTCCCATAAAAGTTCCGACTTTTAAATGTGGTAATTCTTTGGTTATTAAAGGAGCACAACCTGGTGAAAATTCACTATTCAATATCCCAAAATAACCTTGACGATGTGGACAGAAAACCAACCCTGCATTGTTTTCTCTTCCTTGTTGTTGATAGAATGTTTTAGGATTAAAGTTTGGTAGCCGAATATCTTTGCCGTTAAGATCTTTTTTGGCTTCTTCTATTATAGTTTCGGTATCTGAAAACTCTTTGTAATATTCGGGTATCTTGTTTAATTGTTGGATTAGTTGATATTGTTTTGCTTCGCCCAATGCTTGTTTATTTCCCCAACCTAATCCGTTTTCAGGTTTAATGTCTGCGGTTATTTCTACAATTTTAAACTGAATTTCTGGACGGCCTAATTTTTCAAGTCTTACAATTGCTGTTTCTTCGGGAATACCAAGTTCCCTTTGAATATCAGAAAGAACGTCATAAGATGCAGTTGCCGTCAAAGCAAAAAATGGCAAGTGTTCTCTATCTTTTGCAATGCAGTAATTTCTTGCATTATCGCCCAAACGCAAATATGAAGTTCTAAAATCGTGCCCCCATTCTGAAACACAATGTGCCTCATCAATTACGCAATAACTGAAATAATGATTGTTTAGATTACTTGTTTCTAAAAGTTCTTTTCTAAACGTGTTATCTTGTAATCTTTCAGGCGAAACAAAAGCAAAAATTGTTTGTGCTTTTTTGATTTTTTCTAATGCAATTTTTCGTTGTTTTTGATTTAGAGATGAATTGATATAAACCGCCCCGTCAATTCCGTTTTTCAAAAGCCCTTCAAACTGGTCTTTCATCAACGATTTAATCGGGTCAATGATTATAGTCATTCCAGGTTGCAACAAAGCTGTAAGTTGATAAGTCAAAGACTTACCCGCACCTGTCGGCAACAAACCAATTACGCTAAGTCCTTGTATTGCTCTGTTGATGATTTCAACTTGTCCTGTTCTAAACCTTGTTTTTCTAAAAATGGTTTGAACAAACTTTTCTAATGCTTCAACTTGTTCTTTGTTCTCAATGAAAATATTCTTTTGTGTATCCTTTTTCCCAAGCGGTTTGTAAGTAATTAAACTTGTTGTTTTAAATTCTCTGTTAGTTTTAGGTGAATGCGCTGAACGAATTAATACTTTTGTGTCAGCATTGATTGTATTATTTATCTTAGTCAGTCCGCTTCTTTGAAGAATGGAAATGTCAATCAATAAATCATACTTCTTGCTTTTATCAATGTTGTTTGAAGAATGAAAATATGCGTTAGCAAATCTTTCATCACTTTCAACAAACACATTGATTTTGGGCAATTTTTCTGTGTTACCTTTTAGTTTTAAAAGTGAGTTTAGTAGTTCTTTAAAATCTTCTATTGCTATACTGCCACAAGGAATATCTTGTTCAACTATTGCAAAATTCCATTCTTCCGCATTGATATTTAACTTGCCCTCAAAAAGTAAATGAAGAATTGATTTTTGTATTCGGGCAACTGCAAATGGAGTAAGAGATAACTGCAAAGCTGTTAATCCTTCTTTTTCAGAATAAAGCGGATTTTCAAAGTTTTGCAAGAGAAATTGAAAGAATTGTTCCTGTTCGAATTGTTTGATTAACTCTATTTTTTCTTGTATTTTATTCCATTCTTTAGTTTTAATTCTAATCGCTTTTCCCCACTTTGCCTTTTCAGTTGCATTGTCTCTGTCTGTATCAATAAGATTTTGCGGGTGGTTTTCGTGTTGAGGTCCGTCTATCTCTACTACAAACCCTCTTTGCTCTTTTATTTTATATGGGAACTCAATAGAAAAATCTAAGCGTTGTTCATTAAAGATTTTAATTGTTCCATTTATGTATTTTTCAACTTCATCTTCTGTTGTAGTTGAAAACCGTAAAACATTTTCTAACTCTCTTTGTGTTTCCAATAACTGAACCCAAATAGGCGAAGCGTATTTAGGTAACTGATTATACAAAAAATCTTCTTCAAAAGAACTTTCTAAGTTTTCCCAAGTATTGATTTTTTGTTTTGAAATATTATTGTCTTTCAAATTTGGGTCAATGATGTGTAATGACCGAAAGAGTTTTTGGATTAGCGTTTCTTCAACTTTTAAAACTTGTCTTATTGTTCCAATATCAAGCAATTTTTCGTCTTGCTCTGTCAAGTCAAATGCTTGAAGGATTTTGTTTTCTAAGCAAAGTGTTGGTTTCGTAGGCAAACCTCTTGAAATAATGTTGTGAGCAACTGAAAGGATTTGTTCAAAGTTTGAATTGTCTTTGAATTCAACAGTTGAGTTTACATCAATGTCAAAATAGGAAAGTTGCCTCAAAAGTCCTTTAACTTCTGTCGGCTCGTATTCCGTTTCTAATATTTCCTTTACGCAATCAAGTATATATCCTGCTTGTAACTGTGTCATCTGTCAATATTCGTTAATGTGCGGTTGGGCAAAAGCAAATGTGCTGCAACTGTGTCGGCTTGTGCGCTGGGTTGCAGCTCTTTTGATTTTGCTGAAGCGTTGGCTTGTCTATTCATTTTCTCATTAATTTTATTGTTGCACTGTCGTCTTTTTGGGTTGCACATAACGGTTGAGTGTAGCGGCAGTAAGGGATTGCGGGCTTCATACCTATCAAGATACACCGAAGTTTGAGCGGGGTAGAATGCATGAATAACCACTGAAACCCTTATTGCTGCTACACTTTGTTATGGGCTTTATTTAATTTCCCTTTCTTATTCATCCAAAGTTTCATTGTAAATCCATATGCAAGTCCGCCAATTATCCACAAAGGAACTCCAATCACAATACTTTCTAATGTTATTTCTTTCCCTTTAATCAATGGATAAATAATTACCATACTCACAAACATAAATATTCCAAAGTAAAGTCCTGATTTTAACCAATTCTTTGTTGTGTTTTTCTTTTCAGGAATTTCAAGATTTATGCGTCTATATCTTTCTGGTTGTTTGTCTAACCAGCTTTTTTGCATTGATTTTCTAAACCAACCCCAAATCGGAAAAGTCAAAATAAGAATTATTAATGAGGTAAGGTTTCTTTGCACTGGTATAATTTCTTTGCAATTGTCACAGTAAAAACCAAACCAGTTTTTAAACGCTGTCTTGTTTTGAGCAGAATATTTCAATCCTGAATGTAGTTCTCCGCAATGAGGACAAGGTACTAATGAACGTTGATAAAAAGGTTTATTCCCTTCTCGTTCTATCAACATTACTTTCGGAACTGTTTGTCCCAAAATTAACTCATTCACAACCAAACCTGGATTAATTATCCAATGTAAAATCACTGGACTTTTCCAATCCAAAATTTTGTATTTCTTCTTGTCGTAGTTCATGTCGTTGTCTTTTTTAATATTGCCCATAACATCTAATTTACGCAACAAATATACAACATTCGTATATATTAAAATTATAACATTCGTATATTATTTTTTGATTTAATTCAAATAAATATTATATAATCCAATATATCATATAAATAACTAAAATAAAAAGAAGTA
>JAAYTS010000113.1 GCA_012517995.1 Clostridium sp. | reverse complement strand
ATACTTAAATTAATTGACTGATAGAGACTCCACAGGGACATGATTGTTCCTAAAAATAGTACCATATTAGCTGACAGTTTTTTGGCTATTGCCTTAATTCCAATCCCAGCTACAGTACCAATTCCAATACCTATAGCTGCCTCAATCCAAACATCTTTAGAACATAATGCTGCTATATAATCTAATACCGACACCTGATTTACTATTGCAAGATATATTCCAGTGAAAACAGGTATTGCAATTGAGGCTATTGTGGCACCAATTGTTATACCTGTCATTACTCCTAAAATTGAAAAGTATCCTGATAGATCTATTTTATTTACAGGGTCACGATCTGCATACAGGTATTTATGCAGTGTAATTGGATCTGTTATACTTCCTCCCCATTAATCCAAAGACTGTAAGCAGATTGTTAATTTATACATCTTGCTTACAGTCACATATTTTTATTAAAATTCAAAGGTTTTATAGTCCGCTTTAAGTTTTTAATTAAACACTTTCCCTCATGTTAAATGCTAAAGAATTAAAGATTATACTAAACAGTATCTTGACACTGATATATCATTTCAGATGCAATTATATTTATTTTATCCCCAGAATTCATTAACACTTCAAAACTCAAATAATCTTTAGCTAGTTGAACTGTTAATTCATTAATATAAATTCCTTCACCCCAAGGTTCATAAATACTTACATCAATTTTTTTTACATTGATAAACTCCAATTTCAAAGGAACACCTTTTTCATTAGGATTCTGTAAAGTTATCGGGATAACAACTATATGCTTGTCATAATTACAATATATTTCTTTAAGCTCAGAATCATGAACATCTAAATCCTTTAGGTATTCTATTGTATTTTTATTAATTGATATTTTTTTCATTGAACAAAACCTCACTTCAATTAAATGTTATTATATTCTTTCAATATAATCAACTTTGTTTAACTTAGAAAAAATCTTAAAAAAATAATATCACCTGGCCACAAATGAGTATCTCCTGTATTCGGATTAGTAAATCTATTTTTACCATCAGGTGTTCTATGAAAGTGTTCTCCATATTTCATATCCTTATTCCATTCAAATAGAGCTTTTCCACTTTTAAGATCATGCCATTTAATTATTTCACCATTTTTATAGTCTTTTCTAATTAACCCTTATGGATTACTAGATATCTTTTTCCCACAGCTATTATGTACAAATACATCCTGCTCTGAATCTTTTAAAAAGAAAAACTTCTATGACCCATTATTATGAATTATTTCAGAAGTTTTTTAATTTCCACTGTTAAAGTCCGATAATAAAAAGAAACTTTGCAAAGCAGTTTTTAACTGTTTGTGCAACAGCTCCTTTAATTTATATTAAGCTATCATTAACTTCAAGAAATTATATTTCTATCCGAGTTCAAATGGCACTAATAGCAATTACTTCTTCCAGTAAACAACTTGTTTGTCTAAGTATGTTTCCCAATTTCTGTATAGACGTTCTTTGTTTAATTCAACTGTTCCTAAATTGGGTTGGTTGGAAGGCATATATCTAACAAAATTAGATATTGTTTCTGGAAAACCAAAATCATCATATATAATCTCAACTACCTTAAATGGGTCTGAATAATTCTCTCTATGTTCAAACACCCAACTTAGCAAAACATACATAATCTTATTTTTCGATTGCCTTTTTAACTGCTCGCATGTTAAATTTGCCAATTCCTTAATATATGGATAAATTGATTCTACTTGTATTGTCTGAGTTGGGAATAAGCATGCTAAATCAAAAATCGCCTGTGAATAATTCTCATTCTTTTCAATCTCAGCTATAGCATGTTCAATAGCTGATTGATGAGTAAAATAACCATTCTCAATTGCAAATAACATATCACTCCAGTTTAAATCAACTAATTTTAATGCATATGAATATGGTATAAAAATACTCAATGAATTCATTGGAAATTTACTTTCAAGAATTAATTTGTCTATTTGCTTATCAGTCAATTTTTTAATTTGGTACTCCATTTATTATACCCCCTGGTTTAAAAATTTGATGAGTAACTATCCCATCAGATCCTATAATATATTCAAATATTCCTGTTTTGCCATTTAATTCTCCAGAAACTTGTAATAATGTTCTATCAACACCATCATCACCAGTAATAGAAAAAGTCGTTCCCTGTGAAAGCTGACCTTCTGATAAATAGCTAGCAGAACGATGGTATACGTCAGATTTTAATCCCGAACCTGTTCTTTCAGCACTTGTTATTTTCTCAGAAGCCTCTGAAGGACTTAATGCCTTTCCCTTGCCTCCACAGCTATTATGGACAAATACATCATGCTCTGATACAAAATATGTGTGCCAGTCTTCAACTTCAAAGTTGTATACCTTTATTGGTGAATCTAAATGCTCAAACTTTAACTCCTT
>JAAYTS010000112.1 GCA_012517995.1 Clostridium sp. | reverse complement strand
TTCATTTAATGAATTTAATCCTTCAGCAGCATAAGCTAATCCTGTCATTATCATAGAAATAATAAGCAGATAAGAAATGATTTTTGTTATTTTAGTTTTCATTTTTAAAATTACCCCCCATATAAAAACACATTTTTTTTTTTAAATACTATTATATAATATAATAACTTATTATGGAAGCACAATTTTGTAAATTTATACTTAATCTTTGATGCTTTAAACTTTTCATGGTTCTTTTCAAAATGAGCCCTGAGCAATGCCTTACCTGAGCTATTGTAGCCATATACAACTCTTATTTCTATGTGAAAATCCAATAATAAAAAGAACGGCACCCTCCACAAAGACACCATCCTTTTTTCCCATCCATCTCCATATGAAAGAACCAAAAAAAACAACACACCAACCATAATAATAAAATAATTTATTGGAACAATTATTTCAATTACTGGAAATAGACCTAAATATTTAATAATATTGATTCCAAACTTATCTGAAATATTGTTTTGTACTAATGCAACAGCCCCTATCACTACAGCCACACTAAACAGACAAAAAATTAATCAGACTAGAATATTTTGAATAAATTAATTTTAAACAATAAAAACAAGACAAGGGAATATCCCCCGTCTCAATTATTATAACTTTTTTAAAATTAATTTTGTAATTCCTCTTTTATTTTTAATACCATCTCTTTGTCTAGTTTTGTTATTTTTACAATAAAGTCTACATCTGCCCCCTCTTTTAGGGCTTCTTTTGCTATCTCAAGTGCCTTCTCTTTTTTCCCTATCTCTTTTCCTATCTCTTTTCCTATTTCTTTTCCTATCTTCCTGTTTTCTTTTGCAATAGTCGGATTATATAATGATGTCAACATAGCTTCAACCTCCTTCTCCATTTGCCTGTATTCTCCGTATTTCTTGTATATATAGTCTGACATATTTTTTAACACTAATAATATTCTCTCAAAATCACTTGCATTTATCTCTTCTTTTTCATATAACTCTGTCGAACTTTTTCCTACACTTTCAATTACTTTTATCAGTTTTTTAAATTCAATATTTATTAGCTGTGCCTTTTCTTGGTGCGTCCTGTTGCTGTTGGAAATACTCTCTATCGACTTTCTCATATTAAATACTTGAAACGGCAACAATGCATACATCTTTTTATCTATTAAGTCTTCCTGAGTATATTCCCAGTACTTCATTGCTGGAAATTCATATCGTTCTATACTTCCATCCGGTTTTCTTATTTTTAAAACTATAACGTCTTTTATGTTTTGATTTTCTTCTAAGTATATTACCAATTGTTTTGGAAAATCCAGTATTATTTCTTCTCCTTCTTGATTACATACCAGTTCCAGTGCCTTTTCAAAACCATATCTAAACATCCTTATTGCCATTGCTTTGTCATTTTGCGTTTGAAATTCTATATGGTAATTTACTGAGCGTTTTTCACTTTGTACTGTTATAAACATATCGGCTTGAATCTTCTTTAAATTATCCAGTAAAAACTCGCTATTACCATAACTTATATTTACTTTTTTATAATCATAATCTTCATCAAATAAAGCATTTAATAAATTCACTGTGACCTTCTTCGATAACTTAAACATTATCTTCATCATCTGGTCAAGCTTTATCTTTTCTTTCTTTTTTTGGCTCATTTATAAACTCCCCCATCTGTTTATATTATATCATATCCAATTTATTCACTACAAATTTTTTGCCAAAACAGATAGCGTCAATTTATTGTAGGAAAAAGAAAAGAACGGCCCCCTCCACAAAGACACCATCCTTTTTGTTTAACTAGAAGATTTTTAATATTTTTCAAAGCTATCTTTGATGTTTGATCAGTATTTGACCCTTTTCACTCCTGGTTAGTAAGGTCGCTGTTCAAATACTCTATCTCATAATTGTTATAATTGATTTCTTCACCAGAACCATACGCCAATGTTGCATTTTTTTCCATCCAATCTTCCCATCCATCTCCATATGAAAGAACCAAAAAAAACAACACACCAACCATAATAATAAAATAAATTATTGGAAGGATTATTTCAATTATTGGAAATAGACTTAAGTATTTAATAATATTGATTCCAAACTTATCTGAAATATTGTTTTGTACTAATGCAAC
>JAAYTS010000111.1 GCA_012517995.1 Clostridium sp. | reverse complement strand
TTGGTTAAATCTGATAGAAAATCCATTTTTATTGAGTTTAAAAATGGTTGTGTTAATAAAAAAGAAGAATTTGATATTAGAAAAAAGATATATGATAGTTTGCTTTTGTTAACTGATATTATTAATAGATGAATTTAATCGTTTTATAATGGATTTTAAACCCTAAATGCAAATTATTGTGTCCCTTTTAAAGGCTATGAAAAGTTCTCTTATCTCTTCATAGCCTTTTTCTACTTTTACAATTTATATTTTGTAGTGTCTTTATAATATTTAGTCAAGCAAATTTTTTGGTATTAATATTTAATAAACTTTGCGCCTGGAACACCACAAATACTACATTTTTCTGGAACAAATTTTTCAATATTTCCGCATATCGGGCAAAGATAATAAAATACTTCTTCTGTCTGGTCAAGGTTCTCTAGTGCTTCCTTATAAAGCTTAGCATGAACCTCTTCTGCCTTCATTGCAAAAGTAAAGGCCATAACTGCAGCTTTATTTCCTTCAGCTTCAGCTTCCTTTACAAATGGAGGATACATTTCTTTGTACTCATAGGTTTCACCTTCTATACCATCTTTCAGATTATCAGCAGTTGAACCAATTTTACCTGCAACCTCAAACAGTTTTAAAGCATGTAATGTTTCGGCATCAGCTGCAGCCCTAAACAATTTAGCTGCATTAAGTTTTCCCTCTTTTTCAGCCTTTTTAGCATAGGCTAAATACTTTCTGTTAGCCTGTGCTTCCCCGGCAAATGCCTCCATTAGATTATCAAGAGTTTTGTTTTCATTCATTGACTTGTCCTCCACCTTTCCATCTAAAAGTTTTATTAGTTTTTCAACAGCCTCTTTAGGAAATCCTTCTTCATTCTGTTCTTGTAATGACTGCAAAAGATTCCTAGTGTTTTGGCTTTGTGGAAGCATATAACCTGCTTCACGGATGATATCTTCCGCCATGATACGATTGGATTTTTCAATGGCTTTCGCCAATTTTCCCGGCAAAGCTGTTGCTATATTTTCCTGTTTTGATTTGCTGCGTAAAAGTATATTTAGCGCACTAACAACTGATTCGGTTTTTGGCTGTTGAGGCGGATATTCAACTGGTACCATGGAAATTGCCCCAGATGGACAAGCATCAGCACAATCCCCACAACCTATACACTTTTCAACATCAATAATACTGTTCTCAGTGTCTGTTGCCCCAGTAGGACAAACATAAAGACACAAACAGTCTTTTGTACATAAACGTATATTTCTTACTGCATACTTTTTAGACACTCACACTACCTCCCTTCAACCTTTTCAAATTTCCAGTTGGGTACTTTACAGACAGGACAAACTTCTGGCAGCTTGTCTCCTATATAAACAAATCCACAAATGGTACAAACATAAACACCTGTATTTTCAAGCATAGCATCTCCCTCTTTTTGATACCGAGTTAAGAGAGATTTTAATATACGGGTAACTTTTTGGCTCCAAACTAAAGCACGGAGTGCCCCCCGGTCCTTTACATCAGATGCTGCAGCATCGGCATTTGGAAAACCCTCTCTAAGGTCTTTTTCAATTAATTCAAGAAGTTTTTGAAAATTTGGTTCTTCAGCTGGTGCTGATACTGATTTAAAATATCCAGCCAATTCATTAAATAGAGCTGCTTCTTCAAGTTTATACTGTTTTTCACATCCCCGGGCAAGATTTGTACAAAGTGCACTAAGCTCTAGGGAAGACAACTGCTGCATATCTGAAGATGCTTTAATTACGGGTTTTGGTTTTTCTTCTGGAGCGGAAGTGGATTCACTCTGCTTTTCAAATTCTGATTTTTCCGCTCCGCAAAGCGGACAAACCCAATCATCAGACAGATCCTCCCATTTAGTACCTGATCCAATATCTGCTTCATCGTAGACGAATCCACAAACGGAACATACATATTTAGCCATTACATAGCCCCCTTTTTTTGATTTGTTTACAAATGTGATTTTATTTATCACATTTGTCATGGTGTTGATGTTTATTACAAATAGAGCCTGTGGATTTTAATCCACCTTCTATTTTTCCTCCAATATTTTTGCTACAGGATTAAGCCAATCCCCCTCAAAAAGTTCTATCATACCCTTGTCACAGGCAGCAGAAATCTTTGGGGCAATTGGAAGCTTAGCAAGCACCTTTAATTTGTGCTTTTTAGCTATTTCATCAATATGGCTGTCACCAAAAATTTTATGTTCATTACCGCAATCTGAGCATTTAAAATAAGACATGTTTTCTACCAAACCAACAATAGGAATATTCATCAGTTCAGCCATCTTCACTGCTTTTGATACAATCATTGATACCAATTCCTGGGGTGAGGTAACAACAATAATTCCATCAACAGCAATAGATTGAAATACTGTGAGAGGAACATCACCAGTACCTGGAGGCATATCAATGAACATAAAATCCACATCGCTCCAGATAACATCTGTCCAGAACTGCTTTACTGTATTGCCAATTATAGGTCCTCTCCATACAACAGGATCTGTGTCATTCTCTAAAAGCAAATTAACAGACATAATATCTATACCTGTTTTTGTTTTTACAGGAAACAAACCAAATTCACTGCCTGATGCTTTTTCCCTGATACCAAAGGATTTAGGAATTGAAGGGCCGGTAATGTCGGCATCTAAAATAGCGGTGTTATAACCCATTCTTTTCATAGTAACTGCAAGCATGGAGGTTACCAGTGATTTACCTACACCTCCCTTACCACTTACAACACCAATAACCTTTTTGATGCTGCTCATTTCATGTGGTTTCTCGGAGAAATTGTTTTTCTTTTCCTTTACTTCCGCACAGCCCTCCGAACAACTGCTGCAGCTTTCATTACATTTTTCACTCATAATATTAACTCCTTAACTTATTTTATCACATAATTATACTTATGTGCTTAACATTAATATTTCAATTTATTAATGTTTGAAATCCATGTATTTTAGATTATTATTTCACTGCCTGCTGACAAATAATCAATTCTGTCCCCCATGGCAGCTTTAAGTCTGTTGTAAGCCTGAATACCTGTACAGTGACAGGTGTAATATATTGCATTAGTATTTACAAAATACTTACCCATTTTATTTATAGTCTCAATGCTTTCATTGCTCTCACCTGAACGGCTAGAAAGATGAAATCCACCTATTACATAATCAGGCATGCGTCCTTTTAAATTATAAAAATACTTTAGGATATTTACAATACCATTATGGGCACAGCCCACCACCAAAAGGGTTTTTCCATCTTCCTCAATTATAAGGTTTTGCTCGTGGAAAAAGGCATCTTGCACCTTTTGCCCCTTCTGGTTCATAAACAATCTGCTATTTGATATTGGAAGCGGCTCCTTTTTAGTAATGTTTGAAAACAGTTGAATTCCCTTTATGATAGAAAAATTATCAGATGTAAATATAATTTGTCTGTTCTCTTTTAGTTCTTCATCCAAACCAATATACTCTAATTTATCATTTAAACGCAGAGCATAGTATTTCTCAAATGCCAGTGGGTGAAGAAATACCTGAGCTTTTGTATTTTTACACAAAAATCCTCTCAACCCGCCACCATGGTCATAATGCCCATGTGAAATTATTAAATAATCTACATTAGAAATATCTACATTTAGCTTTTTTGCATTTTCAAGAAACAACTCACTTGCTCCAACATCAAATAAAATTTTACTGTCCTTTGTTTCTATATAAAGACTAAGACCATGTTCACTGCCAAAATCTTTTGATAGGGATGTGTTTTCCACCAATGTCTTAATAATCATGACTTTGCCATCCACGTCGGCGCCTATGACAACCTCGTCCGCATACATTTTTAAGTTCATCACAAAGCCTGTATTCCCCACCTTCTATCAAAAGTATTTTGCCATCTACCAGTGACTGGGCTATCTTTTTTCTTGCTTCAGCGTAAATGCCTTGAACGGTAGTACGTGCCACATTCATCTTTTTAGCACACTCTTCTTGGGTAAAACCTTCTAAATCAATAAGTCTTATGGTCTCATACTCATCCACAGTCATCCTTACACTATTTTCTTCATCTACATTTAAATCAAGAGGTCCAAACTTGTTGTTTTCAGGTAGACTGCATACTTTTCGCCATTTCATTGGCCTTGCCATATTTAAATCACCTCAATTCTAAACATATACAAATAAAATGCAAGCAAGACAGGTAACAGCCTGCCTTTCACTTTCTTTTTTCTTAGAATAGCATTTATTACCGCGTTATCGACATATGTCATTTATATTTGTATTATACTATATTGTTGAAATATGTCAATAACTATTTTTCTTTTTGTCTGTAATAACAATAACTTACATCTTGTAAAAACACAAGCTTGATTATTGAAACATAATTTGTTTCGTATTATAATAGCTATGATAATTTTTATTATGGAGGGGTTAAAATGGCTTGCAATAATACCATTAATTGTACTTGCACATATGTCTCATGTTCACGTCATGGCAAATGCTGTGAATGTGTTGCATATCATCGCAGGAGTGGAGAAGTACCAGGATGTTTCTTTTCTAAATCTGGAGAAAAAACTTATGATAGGTCAATTGAAAATCTCTACAATGATTATAAAAAGAATGGCTAGAAGCGTGTTTTTGCTTTAATCTTAGGACTGTGTTAATATTGAAATTGAAATAGAACTTATAATATTAACGGAGGTCTTTAGAATGGATAAATTACCAAATTGCCCTAAATGTAATTGTGAATATACTTATGAAGATGCCAATCTTTTTATCTGCCCAGAATGCTTTCACGAATGGAAAGCTACAGATACGGCACAAAATGAAGAAGATACAAAGGTAATAAAAGATGCAAACGGTAATGTTTTAAATGACGGTGATACTGTTACTGTAATTAAAGATTTAAAACTAAAAGGCAACACATCTATTAAAAGGGGAACAATAGTAAAAAACATAAAATTAATTTACGAACCAAGTGATGGCATCCATAATATTGATTGTAAAATAGATGGCTTTGGTGCTATGTTATTAAAATCTAGCATTGTTAAGAAAGTATGATATAAAGAAAGTGA
>JAAYTS010000014.1 GCA_012517995.1 Clostridium sp. | reverse complement strand
TCTGCATCTGCCATTTCAAGCTCTATACAGTTTAATAGATTTTGAAGTTTTGTTTCATTAAGCTCCCTGTCTCCTCTTACCATAGCAGCCACTATTTTGTCATCTGCTTTGTATATAAGAGTTTTTGCAAATTCCTTTGGGCTGCATTTAAAAAACTCTGTAAGTTCTTCAATTGTTCTTGCATCAGGTGTTGCAACTTTTTCTAGTTCTAAATCTTCACTGCAGCACTCTTCATCACTTTTACTACAGCAGCTTGCATCACAGCAACTCTCACTAACACATTCTGCCTTCTCATCATTTGCAGCATATCCACAAGCTTCACAATAGGCAATGCCTGATTCACCAATAGAGGATTTTACCATAAATTCCTGTGAACCTGAACCACCCATAGCACCTGTATCTGCATCAACAACAATATAATCTAAGCCACAGCGATCAAATATTCTGCAATATGCATCATACATTTTTTGGTATGATATATCAAGACCAGCCTCATCCCTATCAAAACTATATGCATCCTTCATTACAAATTCACGTGACCTCATTACTCCAAATCTTGGTCTTCTTTCATCCCTGTATTTTGTCTGGATTTGATAAAGAGTAAGGGGAAGGGCTCTATAGGACCTTATTTCGTTTTTAACTGTCTCGGTAAAAATTTCTTCATGAGTAGGTCCAAGACAAAACTCTCTTTCATTTCTGTCCTTTAATCTAAACATTTCCGCACCAAATACTTCCCATCTTCCTGATGCCTGATACGCTTCTGCTGGCAAAAGTGCAGACATAATAAGCTCTTGGGCACCTGCCCTGTCCATTTCTTCTCTTACAATTTGTTCTATTTTTTTAAATGTCCTGTATCCTAAGGGTAAAAAAGAATAAACTCCTGATGCTAGTTTTCTCATCAATCCAGCCCTTAACATAAGTTTATGGCTGGCTATTTCAGCTTCTGCCGGAACTTCTCTTAATGTTGGAATAAACATGTTAGATACTCTCATGTTTTTACCTCCTAAATTTTTATAAATTATCAAAGCCGGAAATAAAAAACTCCATCCTACAATACATAATGGGACGGAGTATACATCTCGTAGCCCTTTCATCAATTGCCTTCATTATTTTTATGTTAATATATCACTCTAAGCTTGTCAAGGGTTGGAAAGTAACTAAATTTTTTTCACTTTTAATTTACAATTTAGTTTTTGCTGTTTAACTCTTTTTCAAGTTCATATATTTGTTGCTTTAATATTTGTATTTGCTGATGAATACGATTATCTTGGGAATTATTGTTATTATTGCTTTGAAACAGTTCATTATGAGAAGCAAATGTCAAAATTATATCTCCCACATTAGTAATAAAATTTCCTAATGCGTTTTGTTGATTTAAATTGAGATTGTTTGCTAGAAGAATTCCAAATATTAATGATATCATTGAAATCTCTTTAGGCGATAATGAAAAAGAACACTTTGTGAGTATATTATTAAGGTTAATGCTATGGTTCATATCATTGCATTGTCTTTTGCAATTTCTGTTATTATAACTCATAATATTCTCCTTCATTATACTTGTATTAAAACTTGTATGCTCTAACCTTACACCATTGGCCTTTAAAAGCAAATAAATCCTATTTTAATTTTATATATTATGCAGGGTGAATTAAAAATGTTACTACAATAATTTTATTTAAAATTATCCTAGACAAATTTAAAATGAAGTAGTATAATATTTTTGTTGGCCATTAATGTGCCATTAGCTCAGTTGGTAGAGCACCTGACTCTTAATCAGGGAGTCCAGGGTTCGAGTCCCTGATGGCGCACCAAAAAACCTAGTAACCTATAGGGCTACTAGGTTTTTTAATTTTTATTAATTTATTCAAAATCTTCATCTTCTATCATTTCAAAAAATACATCTTCCTCTATTGTATCTGAAAATACATCTTCCTCTTCTATTATGTAATCATCATCTTGGGCGTCTTTTTTATCTTTGTCTTTTCCTTTATCCTCATCTTTGTCCCTTTCCTGGTCTTTTCCTTTATCTTTATCCTTATCCTCTTCTTTCCCCTTTTCTTCATCAGATTCTTCTTGAGTTTTTATAGTTTCTATAGAGTGTGTATCCATGGATATAATTGAAGTGGTTCTTGGAAAGGCGTTGTTAAATCTAAAATTGCCTTTAAATTCTTTAACCTTTTCCCCTTCAATCAAAAACTGTACTTTATCTATTTCTTTCAGCTCGGTAAGAGAATTTACAATTGAATATATTGTCATCTTTTCTTTAGCCTTATCATCTGGGTGTTTATCTCTAAATTCACTGTTAAAATCAACAACTGCAACATCCCCATCTATTTCTATTTTTGAAACAAGCTTTGATTCAGATGGTATGGCAGACCTTAACTCCCCAACTTTAGGTCCTTTTATCAGTTCATTAACAATAATCTCTGCTAAGTGATTTACACTCTTTTTTGCTTCACTCATAGGTATATACCTAATTTCTAGTTTTAACTTTGTATAATCTTCATTGGCAAAGTATAGATTTATTGGGATTTTGTCTGATATCTGTCTGGCTTCTTCTTCGCTTAATGTAATACTGCTGACAGGGGATAATTCTTCATCCTCTTTATTTTTTCTCTTAGAGGAACATCCTGCCATAAATGTTATTATCATAATACATGCAAATATAATACACAATCGCTTCTTCATCAACCGGCCACCTCACTATAAATTCTTTATAGATTATTTTTATGCCGGTTGCATCTTAGGTATTCTTATTTTTTGTCCTATGTCAATAAGCACTGTCTGTATCTTCTGCACCATGGGTTAAAATAGCAACTGTAGAACTTGTCCCAAGTCTTGAACATCCTGCATCTATAAATTTTGCAGCCTGCTCTAATGTTTTTATACCTCCAGAAGCCTTTATTTTCATATTTGAACTAACAGCACTTTTCATAAGTGTAATGTCACTTAATGAGGCTCCCCCTCCATTAAATCCTGTAGAAGTCTTTACAAAATCCGCCTTAGCTTCTTCTGCAATTTTACAAACCTGTACCTTTTGCTCATCATTTAAAAGGGCGGTCTCAATAATTACCTTTACAATAACATTTCTATCATGAGCACATTTTACAACCTCACTTATATCATTTTTTACATATTCATAATCACCTGAAATTAATTTGCCTATATTAATAACCATATCAAGTTCTTTAGCACCGTTATCTATTGCCTCTATAGACTCAGCAACTTTACATTTTGTAGTTGTAGTTCCATGTGGAAATGCTATAACTGTACTTACTAATACTTTTGAATCCTTTAAAATATCACTGGCTAATTTTACATGGCAGGGTTTAACACAAACACTGGCTATATTGTATTGTCTAACAATATTTATCTCTCTTTCAAGGTCAAAATCGGTAAACTCAGGTTTTAGTACAGCATGATCAATAGCTTTTGCCACAATATTTTTTATATCCAATTCTTTTTCCCCCTAATAAAAATTTAAAACAATACTGAAATTATATCAATAACATCTTCATCTACAACAGAATAACAAATCTCAAGACCACTTCTTTTACCTTCAATTATACCTGCTGCCTTGAGTTTTGCAAGATGTTGGGACACCGTTGATTGAGGTAATTTCAAGCATTCTTGTATTTTTGTTACATTACATTTGTTATCTATCAACCCTTTTACAATGCACAACCTGTGGGGATGTGCTAAAGCCTTTATTTTTTCGGCCTTTTGCTCATATATCTTAGCATCTTCCATGTGGTCTTCCTCCCATTATTTATATATCTTGATTTTATGATATAAATTGCAAAATTTAATTATATTTTTATAATATTATTTGCAAATTAAATTAGAGACCATCTTTTTTCATTGCATTTACTATTCTGCAATGGTTTATAAGATCCTCTTCTGATTTCGCTTCACTTGCATAGTTTAATCCATACGGCCAAAAGTGCTGCCTGTCTCCTTTTAAAACTGCACTGTTATCTCCTGTAATAGCTCTAAGTTCTTCTGTTGCATGTTTTCCTGTATAGACACCATCTACTATTAAGTTCCACCATGCATTGGTGGTTCCTACTCCAATAGTATGTGAAATTTCATGCATTGCAGTAACATGATTCATATAACTTTTATTTCCAAACCTTATTGTACCATTTATATTCCCGTCAGCTGTTGAAACAGACGGTTCGTATAAAACTTTAATTTCCTTTGTTATTGTAGTATATGTATTATAATAGTATACTGCCGTTTCCATAGCCTCCTCTATTCTCCTATATGCATCTAATTGATCAGCAGTAGGGTTTTGTGCCTTTACAATTGTATATGTGACATTTCCAGTTTGCTCTGGTGGCGTTGGTTGTGAAGATGCGGGAAACTCGGGTATAATCTCTAATATATATCTTATCACCAAAGCATAGTCATTTGAGTCTATGGAACCATCACCATTTACATCTGCTGCCTTCTGTCCATACTGGTATGAAAAAGAATCCTGAATACCTAGTACATATCTTTGTATCAAAGAATAATCAGCTGAATTAACTCTGCCATCTCCATCAACATCTCCATATATAAACTGCTCTGAATACACAATACATGTAAAACATGTCATACTAAGCAAAAAAACAACAAGCAATGTAATTAATGATTTATTTTTCATAGCACTCATTTTCCTTTCAATATATTTTTCCTCTATTATTAATTATTCGAATAAAAATTAATTTTTAGACTATCTTTTGTTTTAATTCGCATATCCTTCCACTATTCAATGTAAGTCCAGTACAAATCCATGTCCTGCATGAGTGTTTTTCCCATCACTAATCCTTTATACTTTGGATTTATGGCATAATCAAGACCTAAATAATAAACTGGCACTATTGGCATATCTTCTATCATTATTTGTTCAGCTTCAATGAGTAAATCCATTCTTTCTCTTTCATCCTCTTGGTTAATTGCTTCATCTAAAAGTTTATCAAATTGGTCATTGCTATAAAATGCCATGTTAAAAGGATTGTGGGTTTTTAATATGTCTAAATAGGCTAAAGCATCGTTAAAATCACCAGCCCACATGACTAAAGAAAGTTGATAATTTTTTTTCATCATTCTGTCTAGCATAGCCTCATATGGCATAACTTGTATTTCTACTTCAATTTCTAAGTTTTCTTTCCACATGTTTTGAAAAGCCTGTGCATTTTTTTTTGAAGCCTCCTTGTCATCAACTAAAAGTGTCAGCTTAGGCAGACTGTTATAATCTAACTGAGCCAAACCAGTTTTTAGGAGACTCTTTGCCTTTTCCCCATCATTATCCCCAAATAAATCTCCCGCACTTCTTCTAAATGAACCATTAACCCCTTTTACAATTGGATTGACAAATGCATAAGCCTCTTTAGAACTATTGCCAACAATCTCCTCAACCAATGTCTTTCTATCTAGAGAATAGGAAAGGGCTTTTCTAATATTTTTATTTTTTAATATATTATCTTCATTGTTTATAGATATGTATTGAGTATGCCCTGAATAATAACTCCCCAAATAAGTTTTACTGTCTTTTAGTTCTTTTTTTTGTATCTCATGTGTTATATCTATAACATCTATTTCTCCAGCTTTAAACGCAGTAAAAGCTACCCAGTTGTCATTTATTATTTTAAAATTTACTTTTTCTAAACCAATGTTTTCAAAATTCCAATAGGAATAGTTTTTTTCCAGTACAATTTCCTGATAATGATCCCATGAAGATATCTTAAAAGGTCCATTTCCCATAATGTCTTTAGCTTCTAAACCATATGTAGTTATATTAGAATTAAAATACTGACTGTCGTAAAATTCAGTGTTTAAAGGCATAAAAACGCTATTAGATGTAAGTTCTAAAAAATATGGAGTTGGATTTTTCAACTTAACTGACAGGGTTTTTTCATCAACTGCTACAATAGCAACCTCTTCTTTGTTCCCTTTCCCTTGTGCATATTCCAAAGCCCCTTCTATACAAAACAGCAGATGTCTCATAGGGGAAATTTCATGGTTTTCTGGATGTGGCTCAATTGCTCGAATCCACCCGTCTTTAAAATGGTATGCAGTAACATCTGCCCCATTCCACCATTTTGCATCTTCTCTAATGTAAAATGTATATGTCAACTTGTCAGCACTTATTTCCCATGTACTTGCCACTCCAGGAACAGGTTTACCCTTCTCGTTAATTCTTACCAACCCTTCAAATATAGCATTTACCACCCTCATAGAAGGGGTATCACAAGCTAACTGAGGATCGATAGTTTTAGGCTCACCACCTAAGCTTATAACTATTTCATTAGAAATGGCATCCACACTTCTGCATCCGGTTAGTAAGACGTTCAGGCAAATTAAAAGAATTAACAGCAACGAATAGGACATATTTTGCTTCATAGAAAGCCGCCTCCTTAATCTAATTAATGACTTTAAGTCCTTAATTAGTAACTTAGGATGCTTACATATTGACTTTAAAATTTATGTCATCCATATTTCCGCCTAATTTATGAACTGCTGCCTTAATCTCGCAAAAAACATCGTAGCCGATAGAATCTATATTTTTCTCAACATAACCTCTTAAAAAAGGTATTGCTCTTCCGTCTCCTAAATCTCCAATACAAATAGCACCTATAATTTTATCGTCCATTTTTATGAATGTATCCTTAATACATGCATATACAACCTCATATTCAGGGTTTTTTCGTATATTTACACCTATTTGAACCAGTGAATATAAAAGGTATTCTTCAACATCTTTAATTTTTTCAGCACCTTTTAATTTGCTTAATATCCCGTCTATGCTGGCATCTCCAATATTTATTATAGCACCATTTATTTCCTCAATTATAGCTTCATTTTTAGAATTTACATCATATAAAAGGTCTAGCAACATTTCCGCAGCTTTTTTTGCCTTTAATCTTCCAAGAAACCTAATAGCCATTAACGGAACAAGGATTTCTTCATCATCTTTTATTGAAGAGGCTAAAGAAGCCAATTCCATTAATTGATCTATAAAATCCTCGCCAAAACATTGTAATCTGCGTATAAGAACCTCAGGTACATCAAGAACACATATTTTAGATGCCTTTTTAAATAGTTCAATCAGCTCATCTAAATTATCTATGCCATCAAAATATTTATAAGGAGTAATTCCTCCTAATAGGTCTAGCTCTGTGTTTTGCCATTCCTTTAGCTCTTCATCTAAAAAAACTGATATATCCTCATCTTTTATTTTTAAAATTTTTTCAGGTTCAGTATTGTTAAAAAGTCTATCATAACCTTTTTCTATCGCCCTGTTATAACTTTCAAACAATAACTTTTCTGTATCCAAAATTCTATCCCCTTCTTCTGTCTTTAACATATACACTTCCTGGCATTGCCTTTGCTTTTTTCTTTAATTCTGCGGCTATTTCAGCTACCTGCACATGACTTATAAGTTCCCTCTCCTCGTTGGTTACAACTGATAAAGATATGGACACTAATGGAAACTTCATAATTTGACCTTGCCTGTTGCTAGTTACAATATAACCTCTGTCAACATCTTCTTTGCAATATAATTCCTTAATTTTTATATCAAAAGTCTTTATGATATTTTCACAAATTGCATCCACTTTATCAGGCGTGGTCACTATAACAAAATCATCTCCTCCAATATGACCAATAAAGTCACCAGCATTTCCAAATGAAGTAGCGGCATCTATCAGTACATCCGCAGTCAGCTTTATAGCTCTATCCCCACTTGCAAATCCATAGACATCATTATATGCCTTAAAATTATCAAGGTCACCATATATAACTGCAAACAATTTATTTTTTGCAATTCTTTGATTAATTTCCGATTGAATTTCAATATTTCCCCGAAGTCCCGTCAAAGGATTGGCCCATCTGTTTCTATCAATGCGTTTTAATGTATTTCTAACCCTGCTTACCAATTCCCTGCTATTAAAAGGTTTAATTATGTAATCATCTGCCCCAAGCTCTAACCCCTCAAGTTTATCATCCTCATTTTCCTGTGCCGTAAGCATTATAATGGGCATGAGATTATTACTTTCATCATCTCTTAAAATTTTACACACTTCAAATCCATCCATGCCAGGCATAACCACATCTAAAAGTACAAGATCCGGTTTTTCTTCCCTTACCTTTTGAAGACCTTCTTCACCACTAGAAGCAGTTACTACCTCATAATCTGCCTCTTTTAATACATCTGAAATTAATTTTTTCATAAACTCAGTATCTTCAATTATTAATATCTTCTTTTTAAACATTATAGAAAACTCCTATCGAAGTTAATTTTATACATTCATATACTAACATAAATATCGGAAAAAATATATGAAAATATAACCTCACATTGTCAATTATATATCAAAAAGACATATTTGAAAAGTAAAAAACAATACTAATAACCTGCCTTTTATGATATACTTATATTAAAGGAGTGATATTTTTGGCACAATTTTGTACTTGCGGATCTTTAATGGTGGATGATAAATGCACAAATAAAAAATGTAAATATATAGCATCCACAAAATCTAGTTCTTCAACTAAAAAACGTGCAGCAGAGAAAAAAACAGTAGCAGAGGAAAAACCTAAAGCTAAACGTACAAGAAGAGCTTCAAAATGTATAACTTACAATATATATGATAAAAAAGAAGAAAGCTCCTAATAGAGCTTTCTTTTTTATTTAAATTATAGAAACACTGTTAATGCGTTTTAAGTTTTCTTCCCGGATTTCAATACCGGGATTTTTTTCAAATTCCTCACCGACTTATTATGGGCATAAAAACGTAATTGCAGTAGTATGGACCATGGACTGAAACATTATCCACTTTAAGGTCTAATCCATATTCAACAAATACTGTTACAGGAAACTCTGAAAGAGATACGGCACCAGGTACGGTTACAGTTATGCTGATAAATTATATCATGGGGAATGGGAACAGGATTCGTATTTTGTGTCATATTTTTTGATATTTTAGCCTTGTGATAAATATTAATACACAAAAAGACCGTACACTTTTTTGTGCACAGCCTTTTCTATTTTGGAGGCGCCACCCAGATTTGAACTGGGGAATAGAGGTTTTGCAGACCTCGGCCTTACCACTTGGCTATGGCGCCATATATTAAATGCAGGATATCAGCTTATTCGAAACACCGATATCCTAATATATTTTGTGGAGCGGGTTACGAGATTCGAACTCGCGACTTTCACCTTGGCAAGGTGACACTCTACCACTGAGTTAAACCCGCATATTTTGTCTGTGAAAGGCAAAATACTATTGAACCCTTTACCAAAACCAAGGTTTTGGTGCCCAGAGGCGGAATCGAACCACCGACACGAGGATTTTCAGTCCTCTGCTCTACCGACTGAGCTATCTGGGCAAATTGGCGACCTGGAAGGGACTCGAACCCTCGACCTCCAGCGTGACAGGCTGGCATTCTAACCAGCTGAACTACCAGGCCGCATGTGGTGGGCACTACAGGGCTTGAACCTGTGACCCCCTGCTTGTAAGGCAGGTGCTCTCCCAGCTGAGCTAAGCGCCCACATAACACGCTTTATTTAAGCGACAATAGATAGTATACAAAAATTATTTAATAAAGTCAACACTAAAAATGTCATCTTTTTAAATTTATATTCCTCTTTCTCTTGTATTCTTTATAATACTCACTATTTCATTATTTTAAACCAACTCTAATATTAACTTTTTCCCCCAATTATTTCCCTTAACTCTGCTTCGGAAAATTGATATTTCATATTGCAAAAATGGCACTGGGTCTCTATTTCATTTTGTTCTTCTAATATATTCACTATTTCCTCTTTCCCAAGACTAATTATATTTCTAAACATGCGTTCTCTTGAACAGTTACACTTATAATTACAAGGCGATTTTTCCCCAATTTTTAAGTTTCTTTCAGAAAATATCATATTAAGTATATCTTCTGGGGTTTTACCCTCCTTCAATAATCCTGTAACAGAAGGAATGTTTTTTATTTTTTCTTCAATATAACTAATGGTTTCTTCACCAGCACCAGGCATTAACTGAATTATAAAGCCCCCTGCATTTTCTATAATTTTATCTGAACTGGCCAAGACTCCCAAGGCTACACTGGTGGGAATTTGCTCTGAATAAGCATAATAATATGCTATATCTTCAGCAATTTCTCCCGATACTAAATCTACATATCCTATATAGGGCTCTTTTAACCCTAGATCTTTAATTACATTTAAATAACCTTTACCAATAGCTCCTGCTACATCAAATTTCCCTTCACTGTTTAAAGGCAGATATACCAATGGATTGTGTACATATCCCCTTACATTTGCCTTAGAGTCAGAAACCACAACAATTCCACCTAAGGGACCATCCCCTTTAATTTGTATTGTTTGTGTACTTTTAGGCGACTTTAAAAATACAGACATTAAAACTGAAGCTGTGAGAGTTCGCCCTAGTGCAACAGATGCCAGCGGAGATAAACTGTGAATTTCTTGAGCATGTTTTACCAAATTGGTAGTTACTGCTGCAACTGCTCTTACCTTCCCATCTTCTGCTGTAGCTCTTACAATATAATCTTCCATTTATATTATCCCACCTTATAACACTATTCCAAAAATCAATTATATAATAAACTTCCTTGTTTGCATAGAAATAAATATTTGAAAGCCCCGGCATTCTCATACCGGGGCATTTTAGGCTATCTTTTAAAATCAAATACAAAGTCTAATTAGCACTTGCTCACATTTGAAGCCTGAGGACCTTTAGCGCCTTCCACCACTTCAAATTGAACTTCAGCACCTTCTTCTAATGTTTTGTAGCCTTCCATGTTTATTGCTGAAAAATGTACAAAAACGTCTTTTCCTTCTTCTCTCTCAATAAAGCCAAAACCTTTTTCAGCATTAAACCATTTTACTCTACCTCTTTCCATCCTGCACTCCTCCTGAACTTTAATACTTTAACTTAGCTGGCATTTTCATGCACTTACTAAATCTATAACATTGTATCATATTTTTGCATTGCTTGTCAATCTGATTTTTTGCTTACACTGATACCTATTACTGTAATATATTTTTTACATACATCTATAATATTTATTTTTCCTTTTTGCAAACAAAAAATACTCTTTGAGCAATTGAAGATGCTTTTGACAGTTTTAGCTCATCATATATATTTAGAAGTTTTAAACCTCTTTCATTTACCATATTTTTTAAATCATTTATCTCATAACATCTTTCTAAATGAACTTCATCCACTCTTTTATACATTCCATTTTCTTTTGTAAATATAGTAAGGTCAAATTCACATATATTTGTTTTACTGTCAAAGAAATTTTGCCATATATAAGCTATTTCATCTGATACATCATAAAACACATTGTTTTTTAATATGTTTTTAAACTTAAATGGTGTATTAATATCAAAAATAAAAAGTCCCCCAGGATTTAAATAATTATGTACATTTTTCAGCAATTTCTTAATGTCTTTTTTATATAAAATATAATTTAAGCTGTCCATAAGTAATACAATAGCATCCACAGTTCCATAGAGCTCGAAATTTATCATATCCTGATTTAAATATAAAATGTTTTCTAAACCAGCAGACTTTTCCTTTGCACAGTTTAACATATCAATAGATATGTCTATTCCAATCATATCATATCCTCTTTTAGCCATTTCAATGGTAAAACTCCCTGTACCACATGCCAGGTCAAGAATGAGGGAAGGATTTTGTTTATATCTTTTAAAAATACTTTCAATAAAATCCGCCCATTTTTTATAATCTACATCATACATCAATTTATCGTATACATAAGCAAAATCAGAATAAGGAATATTTTCTGTCATTTATGCCTCCTTTAAAATATACTACCTTTTTATTAGCCTTTATAGGATTTTTCCTTCTAAAAAACATGTTTATAGTATAGCACAAAGCATAAATAAACCTCAAGAAATAATGATATTTACAAAGAGGGCTATAAAAAAACTCTACTTTATAAAAAGCAGAGTCTTTTAAATAAGCATTACTGTGCCTTTTGCTTTTTTTGTGCCTGCATTAATTTTTTTCTCTTTGTAATCAACCCGCCAATTCTTCCCGTTTCTTTTGCAGTTAGGCTCTTCCAACCTTCTTTTTTTACTTTTTCAAATAATCCTAGTTCTGCAACCACTTCATATTTTATTTTTTCATCTATGTTTTCCAATGTATACCACCTCCATAATGTATTATTTACAATTCCGGCTAAATATATGTATGCCTATATATTATTTCTAATATTATTCCTTATATTGCTTATATTAAAATAATACAATTGGTGTTTTTAGGTAATTTATTGATATGATATTTTCAAAAATCACGAAGGTTATTTTGATGAAAGAAATTTCTACAGATATTTTTGCATTATATTATAAAGATCAATGCAAAAATATCTGTTTTAACAAAATGAAAAGTATATTCCAATAAATTATAACTTGCTTTTTATTACTTTTATAGCTTCTTGAAGCTGTTTATCTTCCTCTTTTGGCAACTGGGAAACAGGAAGTAGTCTGCTTTCCTCATCTAGTTCAACTTTTATATCTGGTTCAATTCCTTTTTTATGAATATTTATTCCTGCAGGTGTAAAATAAGTGGCAGTAGTTAACTTTAAGCCTGAACCATCGTCAAGTTCTACTACATTTTGAACTAATCCCTTTCCAAATGTTTTTTGACCTACAAGGGTTCCCTTTTTATGGTCCTTGACAGCTCCTGCCAAAATTTCTGACGCACTTGCGCTATATTCATTAATCAAAATTGCAATAGGTTTATTAAGTTCTGTTTTATCCGAAGTTTTTTCCATTCTGTTTCCAGCTCTGTCCTCCATATAAACAATAAGTCCTTCAGGTACCAGACGGTCTGCAATGGCTACAACCTCGTTCAAATCCCCTCCCGGATTATCCCTGACATCTATAATCAATCCTTCCATTCCTTTATCTAAAAGCTGGTTTAAATGCATTCCAAAATAATGTGCACATTCACCGTCAAACATTGATATTCTAATATATCCTATATTGTTTTGTAACATTTCACTTGTCACATTCACTATTTTTATTGTCTTTCTCGTTATTTCAAAATCAATATACCTTTCCTCTGAAGGTCTGTACACAGTAATTTCAACCGTTGTATTTTCCTCACCTTTTATCATACTTACAATCATATCCGAATCCCTTATGGTAGTAACATCTTCACCATCAACTTTTACTATTTTATCTCCCATTTTTATTCCCGCTTCTATGGCTGGTGAATCTTCAAAGGGCTCAACCACTGTTAAGATACCATCCTCTGGCATATTAACAGTAACTCCAATTCCAACATAGCTTCCTCTGGACCTTTCCATAAAAAGCGCCATCTGATCTTTTGTAAAATAGACAGTATAAGGGTCTTGTAATGAATTTGCCATTCCAGCTATAGAACCTTCTAACAAAACATTTTCGTCAACCTCTTCATAAAAATATTTTCTTAAAAGATTATATACTTCTCTATATTTTTTTACATTTACAAAATCAACTTTGTTTTTATCAAACACTACACCATATGATGGATCAAGATTATTTCTTGCTCTATCAGTAACATCATCTAGATCATCAGCTGGAACAACAATAATATATGGGTTATTTTTGTACCATATTAAAAAACCACATGTTGTAACTGTAACTGTAACAATAACAGTTATTAATATAGAAAGCACCTTACTTCCAGAACTATTATTCAATATTACACACTCCCCCTATTGTTTTCATTGTGTTTTTCTTCATATCTTTCCCTTCTTTTCGTTATTTTCTCATTATATCATATGCTTATTTATCCTATAATATAGCAAAACCCGGAAAAACCCGGATTTTATTTTTACTCATCCTGAAACGTATGATATGGGGTTAACTGGAACACCGTTTTCTCTCACTTCAAAGTGTAAATGGGGACCGGTAGAAAGACCAGTACTTCCTATCTTTGCTATTGTATCCCCTGCTTTTACTGAAGTACCACTGCTAACAAGCAGCTGACTACAGTGGGCATAGAGCGTTGTAATCCCACCGCCATGGTCAATAACAACTGTGTATCCGTATCCACCTTGCCACCCTGACATTATTACCACTCCATCATTAGCTGCAATTATAGACTGCCCTGAACTTGCCGAAATGTCTATACCTGTATGCATTTTATATACCTTCAAAATAGGATGAAGCCTGTTTCCAAAAGGAGATGATATATAAGTTGAACTAGGTACCGGCCATCTCATGACTCCACCAGTGTAGTCTGCTGTCCTTTGAAGATTTTTTATCTGGCTCTCTAGTTGCCTGGACTTTTGGATTAATTCATTTTCCTTTCTCTCTAAACTACTAAGTTTAGAATTAATACTTCTTATCTGAGCTTCCAACGCTTGAGTTGCAGCCTTTATATCATTTAAATTGCTCAGTGCACTAGAAGCTTTATTTTCAAAATCCCTTTGTTCATCGGCAACAAGCTGCTTTTTATATTCTATCTCTTTCTTAGCTTCTTCTATACCTTCTATGAGCTCTTTGTCCTTTTTGCTTATAGCTGAAATAAGCTGAATTCTTCTAAAAAAATCAGTAATGCTTTTTGATTCCGCTAAAATCTCAAGGTATGATACATTAGAATTTTGATACATAACATTAAGCCTTAATTTAAACTGTTCTAACTGTTTTTCGTAATTTTCTTCACTTTCAAGTATGGCTTTATCTAATTCCTCTAAAATTTCATTTAGTTCATTTACTTTCTGCACAAGCTCATTGTATTCCTTTTCTGCCTTATCTTGCTGACTTTGCATATATTCCTTCTCGTTTTTTACTGAATTTAACTTTTTCTCTTCATCCCGTTTTTGTGAAGATACCTGATTAATTTCACTGTCCACTTTGCTTTTTTGATTTTGTGTACTTGTTAGCGTGTTAGAATATATTGGAATTATGACCATAAATATCATTGATATTAATATACTAAGCTGTACTACCTTTTTCACCGATTTCTACCTCCCAAAAAGATTGGATTTCAATGGCTAAAGTACTTGTATTCTCAAACACGTAAATACTTACGTATTGAAACCATACTTCCTAAAGCACCTACAACTACACCTATCAATAACATATTTAAAATAAGACCAGAATAAAACTCACTTTTATGAATCATCTCCAGCCCGTATAAACTTAAATCAAACCTATTAAAAACCCTGGCATAAATAAAGTTTACTATGCCAAAACTCATAATTGCCCCTACCAAACCTATAATAACACCTTCTACAATAAATGGCAAGCGTATAAACCAATCTGTTGCTCCAATATATTTCATTATATTTATTTCTTTTTTTCTTGCAAATACAGCCAATTTAATGGTGTTAGATATAATTACAACAGACACTACAATCAATAAAAAAAGTATAAAACTGCTTCCAACTTTAACCCAGTATTTTACTTTATTCATAAAGTCTATTGCTTTTTGGGAATATCTCACATTGTCCACCCCAGGAAAAGCTGACAGTTTTTTTACTACTTCTTGTGCATCATTAGAATTAGCCAGGTTTATTGTAAATGAAACAGATAAAAAATCATTACCCAGCCCTTCAATTACAGATTTATTATTCCCTAATATTTCCTCCATTTCTTTGTATGCTTCTTCTCTTGAAACCATGGTATATTCCTTTATCCTGTCATCCGACATAATAAGCCATTCAATTGAGGCGACCTCTGAATCGTCAAGCTTTGCATCGCAAAATACTTCCATCTCTGGTTTTTCGCTTTGATGCTCAATATTATGGTTTATATTCTCTATGGTTACAAAAAATCCTCCAAGTACAATTAGCGAAGCTGTTACCACAGTTATAGAAGCAAAAGACATCAATATATTTTTGTATATGTTAATAATTCCTTCTTTAAATATATATTTGCCCGTTCTCAGCTCCATCTTCATATTGCCCTTTCTCCTGATCCCTTATAATTTCACCTTTTCCAATGGCAATTACTCTCTTTTGCATAGAGTCCACTATTCCTTTTTCGTGCGTAGCCACAATAACGGTAGTTCCCCTATGATTAATTTCCTCTATCAGCTTCATTATTTCCCATGAGGTCTCAGGGTCTAAATTCCCCGTTGGCTCATCTGCAATCAACAAAGGTGGCCTGTTTACCAAAGCCCTAGCCAAAGCTACCCTTTGCTGCTCTCCTCCTGAAAGCTCATCGGGATATGCATCAGCTTTTTTACTAAGTCCAACCAGCCCTAGAGCCATTGGAACTTGCCTTCTCCTTTCCTTTGGCAATGCCCCTGTAATGTGCATGGCAAATTCAACATTTTCATAAACAGTCTTTTTAGGAAGCAATCTAAAGTCTTGAAAAACCACCCCGATACTTCTTCGCAAATAAGGCACTTCTTTAGGTTTTAAAGTAGAAACATTAAAACCATTTACATATACTTCTCCTTCTGTAATGTTTTCTTCTCTTAATATAAGTTTTAGCAAAGTAGACTTGCCTGAACCACTAGGTCCAACAATAAAAGCAAACTCTCCCTTATTAATATGAAGATTTATTTTATTTAGTGCTAATGTCCCACTGCTATACCTTTTGGACACTGATTTAAATTCTATCACTTTAGCCTCCTAAAAAACAAATATATGCCCTTTTTAAACTTTATTTTATATTAAAATTTATTTAATGGCAATGAAATTTTTAACATTAAATACCCGGGTGGCTGTCAAGATATTTTTTTACCATAACTGCAACTTTAAAAATAATTGCATCATCAAACATCTTTATGTCCAGCCCGGTGGTTTTTTGAATTTTTTCAAGCCTGTAAACCAAAGTATTTCTGTGAATGTATAGCTGCCTTGATGTTTCACTTATGTTTAAATTGTTTTCAAAAAATTTTTGAATTGTATCCATAGTTTCCTTATCTAGAGCTTCAAAACCTTCCTTTTGAAATACTTCATCCAAAAACAATTTGCAAAGAGTTGTAGGCAATTGATATATAAGTCTTCCAATACCTAATCTATTATAGTTCATCACTGATTTTTCACTTTCAAATATTTCCCCTATTTGAAGAGCCATTTGAGCTTCTTTAAAAGATTTTGCCAAATCTTTTATGCTATCTACTATAGTCCCTATTCCAATTTTTGCCATTATCATTGCTTCAGTGGAAAGGGTATCCACTATTGTCTTAGCAACCTTTTCCACCTCATCAAGCTCAATTTCTTCTTCAAACTCTAGTTCTTTTATCAGTACAGTGGTTTCATCATCTAAAATTATAACAAAATCTTTATTTCTATTTGGAAATAACCCTTCAACAAATTCATAGGGATATATATCCTTTGCTTTTAAAGTCTTTATGAGCAGTGCAACACGTCGGACATTATTGGCAAGTTTAAGTTTCCTTGCCTTTACCGTAATATCTCCTAATAAAATATTATCGGTAATTATATTCTTGATAAAATTTGTTTTATCATATTTATCTTCATAATATAACTTAAAATTTACAATATTCATAGAAATAAGAGATAAAAATTTAGTACTGTTTTCATTTGTAGAATCAATATATATAATAAATTCCAACTTGTTTTTTATATAAATCTTTTGAAAAGACTGATTTTCAAAAACATTAAAAGTTTTTTTAGATGCCAGTATTTTTGATATAGACGAACTTTTTATTCCCACTTTTTTCTCGTCTGAACAAGCAATAATAGTACCTGAATCGTCCATAATTCCAAATTCTTCATCAATAATATTTTTAATTTGATTTGCAATGTTCTGACAAAACTTAATTTGCAATTCTTATCCCCCTTAAGTACCCTTCTTTCAAAGACTAAACTTCATATAAATATATTATATACCTACCAAAACTAAAAGGGAAAGTCTTTTTTAACTTTCCCTTTTGGTATTTTTAAACTTGTATTTTATTAGTTCATTATTGTTCTTTCTGTTTCCTTATCAAATAGATGAACTTTGTTTGCATCAAAAGCAATTTTAATTAAATCCCCGACTTTAGCTTTAGTTCTTGGATTTACTCTTGCTACAAAGTCAACATCATCTACAATTACATATAGTAAAGTCTCAGAACCTAACATTTCTACAACTTCCACTCTTGCAGTTACTACACTGTCAGACATTGATTCTAAATACACTGCCTCGTCATGAAGGTTTTCAGGTCTTATACCCATAACAACTTCTTTTCCAATGTATTCACTAGCTAATATTTTTTTCGCTTTACCTTCCGGCAATCTTATAGCGTTCTTACCAAATCTCAGAACAACGCCCTCTCCGCCTTTTTCACCAGATGTCCTTTCAACTTTTACATCTACAAAGTTCATTTGAGGACTTCCAATAAATCCAGCAACAAACATGTTTTGTGGACGCTCATAAAGATTTGCAGGAGTATCAACTTGTTGTATATATCCATCTTTCATAACAACAATTCTTGTTCCCATTGTCAAAGCCTCTGTTTGGTCATGAGTAACATAAATAATGGTAGTTTGAAGTTTATTATGCAATTTACTTATTTCAGTTCTCATCTGAACTCTCAGCTTCGCATCAAGGTTGGATAAAGGCTCATCCATCAAGAATACTTTAGGTTCACGCACTATTGCACGTCCAAGTGCAACCCTCTGTCTCTGACCACCGGATAGTGCTTTAGGTTTTCTTTCAAGAAGATGCTCAATATCAAGTATTTTAGCAGCTTCTAAAACTCTTCTTTTTATTTCATCTTTTGGCATTTTTCTAAGTTTTAGACCAAATGCCATATTATCATACACAGTCATATGAGGATACAAAGCATAGTTTTGGAAAACCATCGCTATGTCTCTGTCTTTAGGAGCAACGTCATTTACCAATTTGTCTCCTATGTACAATTCTCCTTCAGTTATTTCTTCAAGCCCTGCAACCATTCTAAGAGTTGTAGTTTTTCCACATCCAGAAGGTCCAACCAATATGATAAATTCTTTGTCTTCGATATCCAAGTTAAAATCGTTAACAGCTGTAACTCCCCCTGGGAACCTTTTGAATATGTTTTTTAGTTTAACACTTGCCATTTTTTCCCCTCCTAAATTTGTTTGAACAGTATTTACTACTAATATAACACGGGAATTTATACTCTGCTAGTATACTTTTTAACAAAAAAAAAATTTCTATTTAGTAACTTTGCATAAATAAAAAAAGTGTTGAATTTTTATACACAAATATGTATAATTATAAAATAGTATTACAAGGGTTATATTATTCATTAAACTTATATTTTTTTGTTAAAAAACAGAATAATAAAGATTAAATAAAAGCTATCAAAAACAAACCCAGTAACATAAAACTATATTCTAAGCTTGGAGGTAATGAAATGTTAAATGTAGGTATAATAGGAGCTACAGGTTATGTGGGAATAGAAATAGTCAGACTTTTGCAAAATCACCCTGAAATTAATATAAGCACAGTGGTTTCACATAGTTTTGCAGGGCAGAAAATATCTGATGTATATCCAAATTTTAAAAATGTATTTGATATGGAATGTGAAAGTCTTGACATAGACAAAATTTCTGATAAAGCAGATATTTTTATAACAGCTCTTCCCCACGGAATTTCAAAAGAGGTAATTCCAAAACTTATAGAAAGAAACAAACGTGTTATTGACCATAGCGGGGATTTTCGCTATAAATCAGTTGAAGTTTATGAAAAATGGTATAACATCAAACACGGTATGCCTCATTTGCTTGACATGTCTGTTTATGGGCTGCCTGAATTATACAGGGACAAGATTAAGGATGCTAAAATAGTTGCTAATCCTGGATGCTATCCAACTTGTTCCATCTTAGCTATTGCACCGCTACTAAAGAACAAACTTATAAAAACAAAAGGTATAATCATAGATGCAGCATCTGGAATAACAGGAGCAGGAAGAAATACCAATTTGCCTTTTCAGTTTTGCGAAAGTGCTGAAAATTTTAAAGCCTACAAAGTATCCAATCACAGGCATACATCCGAAATCGAACAGGAATTATCCTTTTTAGCTAACGAAGATATAATGATTTCTTTTACCCCGCACCTTGTGCCTATGAAAAGAGGAATGCTTTGTACAATTTATGCAGATTTAGAATGCAATAAATCTACAAAGGAAATTATTGATCTTTATAAAGAACATTATAAAGATGAGTTTTTTGTCAGAGTAATGGATGAGGGTAAATTACCTGAAACTAAGTATGTAGCAGGTTCAAATTATTTAGATATAGGAATTGTGGTAGATGAGCGTCTAGGCAGAGTGGTTGTGCTATCAGCCTTGGATAATTTAGGAAAAGGAGCATCAAGCCAGGCAGTACAGGATTTAAATATTATGTTTGGGCTGCCTGAACATTTAGGACTTACTGCTCCAGCTCTTTACTTTTAAAATGGAGGGGTGTTAAATTGAACTTATCTATGGAAACAATAATAAAAAAGGCGGAGATATTAATTGAAGCTCTGCCATATATCCAAAAACTATTTGGAAAAACAGTGGTTATAAAATATGGCGGAAACGCAATGATAAATGAAAATTTAAAAAATTCTGTCATTGAAGATATTACGCTGCTTAAATATATAGGAATGAATCCTGTTGTTGTCCACGGCGGGGGTCCTGATATAACCAGTGCCCTTAATAAATTTAATATTAAAAGTAAATTTGTTGAAGGGCTTAGAGTAACTGATAAAGAAACAATGGAAACCGCTCAGATGGTCTTAATTGGTAAAACCAACAAAGAAATTGTGTCTTTGCTTAATCAAAAAGGTGGAAAAGCAATTGGTCTAAGCGGCATAGATGGCAAACTCATACAGTGTGAAAAACATAAAACTTCTGTAAATGGTGAAAAAGTAGATTTAGGCTATGTGGGAAAAGTGACAAAAATAAATTCTAAAGTAATAGAATTTATTGCAAAGGATGAATATATACCAGTTGTTGCCCCCATAGGCGTTGGAGAAAATGGTGAAAGCTATAATATAAATGCCGATACCGTTGCAGGTGAAATAGCCGCTGCCTTAAAAGCCGAAAAGTTAATGCTTTTAACTGATGTAGAAGGGGTAAAAACAAAAGATAACAAAATAATTCCTGCACTTACAATGAGTGAAGCCTATGACTTGATTGAGAAAAATGTAATAAACGGAGGAATGATTCCAAAGGTCTTAGGATGTATTGAGGCTCTTGAAAAAGGAGTTGGCAGAACTCATATTATAGATGGCAGAGTACCTCATTGTCTTCTTCTTGAAATTTTTACCAATAAGGGTATTGGAACTATGATTATGAAAGAAAGAATCCTCTATCATAAAAATGAAAAGATATAAAAGAAAATTTTCTTTAAATTAAATTGTTATTAAAGAAGGATTTTAATAAAAAAAGAAGAATAGATACAAGGGAAGAATGGTTAAATTTACTTTATTAGTTACAGGAGGCTTGATTCCTTTGAGAAAAGACATTGTATCCACAGTATTAAAAGAAGGTATGGTTATAGGCACTAAACTCTCTTCTTGTAATGTCTGGGTTCAAAACATAATATATAAAGTAAAAAAACGTTCAGTTACTGTTGCCCTGTTAACCGACTATCTCCAAAATATCATAATGTGTGGTGAGCCATTTTCTATCAAATATACCACCGAAGATTCAGAGTATATATTTGAAGGCGAAGTAACAAAAATTGACCCTGACTTCCCTTGTTCAGTTACAATAGACATAGTAAATGTAACTGAGCTAAAAAATCAGCGTATTTTTCCACGGGCAGATGTGTTTTTAGCATCAAATATTAAATTAGAAGACAGCAACAAGGAATATTTTTCAATAATCCACGATATAAGTCTTGTAGGTGTAGCTTTTTATTGCAAGGATATTCTAGAAACTGATGGCAAACAAATTGAAATTTTCATATATCTGCCTAATGAACAAACTATATCTGCTAAAGGTAAAATTGCCAGAACAACCTTTAAAAATAATGATATTATTGACTATGGATTTCAGTTCACTGAAATGCATGAAGAAAATAACAATAGCCTTTCTAATTTTTTTGGTAATCTTGAAGAAGAAAAGACAAAACTTAGGAATCATTACACTACTTCAATAAAAAAACATTTAATGTAATTTAAATATTCTTTATTTCATTAGACTTATCTTTATTTTATAAAGCTTATCTTTATAATGTTTATCTTTATATTGCTTATCCTTATTTTGTTGGGTTATCTATGTTTCTAAAATTTACTTCCTAAATATTTGTATAAATGTCTTATTATACAAATATTTTTTTGTTTATTTGTATAAATTTTATTTAACAACACTTCAATATTAAATTTCCCTATTGCATTTTTATGCATTTCTATGTATAATTATAAATAAATTTCTTATTGGAGGTTTTATGTATGAATTTAAAGGAAATAATTGATTTTGATAAAAAGTATTTTATGAATACATTTGGCGATAGAATTCCCGTTTGCTTTGATTATGGAAAAGGCATTAACTTATGGGATATTGATGGAAAAAAATATTATGATTTTTTTGCAGGAATAGCAGTAAGTGCTGTAGGTCATTCACATCCTAAGCTTGTTAACGCTATAAAAACTCAAGCTGAAAAACTCATTCACTGTTCAAATCTTTACTATGTAGAATCTCAAGCTAAACTTGCAAAATTATTGGTTGAAAACTCCTGTGCCGATAAAGTATTTTTTGCTAATAGTGGTGCAGAAGCAAATGAAGGTGCTATTAAGCTTGCAAGAATATATTTTAAGAAAAAGGGCATGGAAGAGAAATTTGAAATAATTACTTTGGCAAACTCCTTTCACGGCAGAACTCTTGCAACTATAGCTGCAACGGGACAAAATAAATATCAAAAACCCTATTCCCCGCTTACACCAAGTTTTTTAAGTGTTCCCATTAATGATCTTCCTGCATTGGAAAATGCAATTAATGACAGCACTTGTGCTGTGATGATTGAACCAATTCAAGGGGAGAGCGGAGTTAATCTAACTACCTCTGAGTATTTAAAGGGAGTTAGAAAACTATGTGATGAAAAGGGTATACTATTGATATTTGATGAAGTTCAAAGCGGCTTAGGAAGAACTGGCAAGCTTTTTTCATACCAACACTTTGACGTAGAACCAGATATATTCACTTTGGCAAAAGCTTTAGGGGGAGGATTTCCAATTGGTGCCCTATGTGCTAAAGAACATGTGGCAAAAGCATTTGAGCCTGGAGACCATGGTTCTACCTTTGGAGGAAACCCTCTTGCATGCAGTGCAGCATTAGCTTCTTTGGAAATTATTTTGGAAGAAAATTTAGTTGAGAATTCTGAAAAAATGGGTGAGTATTTTATAGAAAAGTTATCAGAATTGTCTAATAAATATGATTTTATAAAAGAAGTACGTGGAAAAGGTCTTATGATAGCTGTGGAATTTTCAATAGAAAAAGCTGCCGAAATAAAAAATAAATGTTTTGACAATGGATATCTCATTGGAAATGTAGGTAATAACATCATAAGAATATTGCCGCCGTTAATTATTTCAAAAGAAGATATTGACAAAATGGTAAGCATGTTGGATAATATTTTATCTAAGTTTTAATTTTTTTAAACAATGGAGGTATACAATATGAAGCATTTAACCAGTCTGCATCATTTAAAAACTGAAGATATAGAAAATATATTTAATTTGGCTGAGAAACTAAAAAAACAGCTTAAAGAAGGAATTCCCCATAAAATTCTAGCTGGGAAAACCCTTGGTATGATATTTACAAAGTCCTCTACTAGAACACGAGTGTCCTTTGAAGTGGGAATGTATCAATTAGGAGGCTATCCTTTGTTCCTAAGTTCTAATGACATACAACTAGGCAGGGGTGAAACTATACACGATACTGCCCAGGTGCTGTCTAGATATGTAGATGGCATAATGATACGTACTTTTAAACAAAGTGATGTGGATGATTTAGCCAAATATGGAAGTATACCTGTTATAAATGGACTCACTGATTTGATGCATCCATGCCAGATTTTAGCTGATTTATTTACTGTATACGAGCACAAAAAAACTTTAAAAGGATTAAAACTGGCGTATGTGGGTGACGGTAACAATATAGCCCACTCCCTTCTACATGGCTGCGCTAAAACAGGTATGGATATATATGTTGCTTCTCCTAAAGGATATCAGTGCAGCAGTGAAATAGTAGAAGAGGCATTAGAAGATGCAAAAGTGTCAGGCTCTAATATTGTGTTAACTGAAGACCCTGTAGAAGCCATTACAGATGCAGATGTTGTTTACACTGATACATGGATAAGTATGGGACAAGAAGATGAAAAGGAAGAACGCATTAAAACATTTATGCCCTATCAGGTAAATTCTTCTCTTTTTTCAAAAGCTAAAGAAGATGCTATTTTCCTTCACTGTCTTCCAGCATATAGAGATTTTGAAGTTACTGAAGATGTTATAGACGGTCCTAATTCAGTTGTATTTGACGAGGCAGAAAACAGACTGCATGTACAAAAAGCTGTTATGGCTCTGTTAATGGGATAATTAGCTTAAATAACTGTTATGTAAGTAAATGCAAAGGCGGTGTTTTATGAATTATTCTTTTATCATCAGAAAGGCAGTTGAGTCTGACGCAGAAGCAATTCATAATATTTTGAAAGAGGCATTTAAGGACTATATTATCCGTGCTAAAATTGATGAAACCATTGAACTTAAGACTGAAACTATAGAAGATATTAAAAATGACTTACAAACTAAAGAGGTATTTATAGGATTAATCGACAATGTTCCCACAGGTACTATAAGGGTAGCCATTCAAGCTGATAATACGGCTTATATAAGCAGATTTGGAGTTTTGCCTGAATGTCACAATATAGGAGTAGGAAAAGCTCTTATTAAATTGGTGGATAAATACCTTATTTCAAATCAGGTAAAAAAAGTATTTCTCCATACTGCATCTACTTATAAGGAATTGGTTACTTTTTATTATAATTTGGGTTTTCATATAGATTCCACAAGTAAGGATTTGGGTTATGTACGTGCCTTGCTGGTAAAAAATCTTTGATTTTTAAATAAATATAGAATAATAAAGCAATTTTAGATATAATTGATTTAGTAAAGGTATTTAACGTAATTTTTATGAGGTGAAATATGACTTTTTATTTTGATTTAAAGATATTTTTTCAATCTATATCTGTTTTGCTATCCCTATTTATGATTATTTTATTTCTTTTAAAAGGGAAAAGGACACCTTTACTTTATAATTATTTATGGTGTCAAGTAATTATTTTCATATGGTCCTTAGGTCATATTTTATTTTTGTTCTCAAATAATTTGACAACAAGATTTATTTCAACATGCTTTGAATACATAGCCATTTCATCTATAAGTGCAAGCTGGCTTCTTTTTTGTCTCATTTATACCTATAGCAATATTCTTAAAAAAAGAAAGCTGATATATCTCATGTTTTTACCATCTGTTTTAGTATATATCCTCTTACTTACTAATAGCTTACATCATAAGTTTTATATTCACTTTTCAATGTCAGAAATAGTCTATGGGCCTGTTTTTTGGTTTCACTTAGTTATTTCTTATATATATGCACTAATTGGCACTATCATTCTTATTAGGCATTATATTGCAAACATAGGCTATGCCCGGAAACGAACATTTCTCCTTATATTTGCAGCAACCATTCCTATAATCGCTAATTTTTTCTATATTTTTAATGCTACTACTGGTATAAATATAACTCCTAAGGGTTATGACCTAACTCCAGTTAGTTTTTCATTATCCCTTTTGCTGTTTTCCATAGCCATGTACAAATATAGATTTTTAAACATTGTTCCCATTGCACATAATAAAATTGTTTCTAATTTAAATGAGTCAATAATAGTGGTGGATAGTTTTAATAAAATAGACAGTTTTAATGAGTCTTTCTTAAAGACTTTTTCTCTTTCTGAGAAAATAAATATTTATGACGATGTAGAAAAATTCACCCATTACTTAAAGACAAATTGCTCACCAACTGCCGATACCAAAAGAATTATTAATACCATTAATGATGAAAAATCAACTAACTCTGAATACGGTGAAATAGATATGCTTTTACCTGAAAAAAAGAGTTTTCGTGTAAGTATACAGCCTCTGTTTGGAAAAAAACAAGATTTTTTAGGCAGAATTATTCTTTTTAACGATATAACAGAATATAAAGAACTTTTAGACGAAGTGAAGGACAAAAATGCCGAACTTACAGCTATGAATCAACAACTGTCGGAATATGCAGCCACTGTTGAAGAACTTTCAATAGAAAGGGAAAGAAACCGATTTGCAAGAGATGTACATGACACTTTAGGACATAGTATGACTTTGCTTATTTCCCTGTTGGAAGTATGTAATATAACATGTAAAAAGGATGCTGAAAAAACAGAAGAAAAAATAGCTCAGGCACTTAAAGTAGCCCGAGAAGGTATTAAGGAGCTTAGAAGATCGGTAAAAGGACTTATGCCAGAAAATTTAAAAAATTCAGATATATTAAGTTCCATTAAAAGCCTGATAAATGATTTTGAACCTTCTGGTATAAATATTGATTTTTCCCACGATATAGAAAAAATTAACATTGACCCTAGATTCTCCAGCGTTATATTTAGAATTTGCCAGGAGGCACTAACAAATTCATTAAGACATGGTAAAGCAAAAAATGTTACTATAATATTAAGAGCCAACGATAACAAAATAGAACTATTTATATTTGACGATGGAATAGGCTGTCCAAACTTTAAAAAAGGATTTGGACTAACTTCAATGACCCAAAGGGTAAAAAATATAGGTGGTGACATTGTTTTTGGTTCTGACGGAGAAAGCGGCTTTAATATAAGGCTAGAAATTCCTTTGGATTAGGTCTTGTAACTAAATTATATGAGTTTAACAAGGGAGGTATTATATAAAAATGATTAAAGTATTAATTGTTGATGACCAAATTATTTTGCGTGAAAGCCTTAAATTTATCATTGAACAAGATAAAGATATAAATGTGATTGGTTTGGCTGGAAACGGCAAAGAAGCATTTTCCTTGTGTGAACAATTAAATCCTGATGTTGTCTTAATGGACATTATGATGCCAAAATGCGATGGTGTTGAAGGTACAAGACTCATTAAATCAAAATATAAAGAAATAAAGGTAATAATTTTAACAACATTCAATGATGAGGGGAATGTAACAAGGGCAATAAAAAACGGAGCTGATGGTTATGTATTAAAGGATATCTCCCCTGACCAATTAATTCTTACCGTCAAAAGTGTTTTTAAAGGATATAGCATAATGCATCAAAGTACCCTGAATACTTTTATAGATAGTAAGGATAAAGAAAAGAAAAATAAAAAAACATCAGCAAACATTAAAAAAGAAAAAGTAAATGTAAGACTAGGTAAAAGAGAGCTGGAAATTTTAAATTTAATTGTTGAAGGTAAAAATAATAAGGAAATCGCAGAAACAATGTTTATTTCCGAAGGAACGGTTAAAAACACCATTTCACATATGCTTAACAAATTGAATTTAAAAGACCGCACACAACTTGCAGTTTTTGCTGTCAAAAATAATATTTTGTAATTTATTAGGGGACATTTTTTAATAAACTTAATTATATATTCCGCTTAAATACATATAACTTGGTAATATTTTATTATTAACTCCATTTTCTCTTTGTATTATCTGCTTTATGAATCTTTCAATATCTGCAAAAAACAAATGATAATCAGAACAAACAGATAAATCCATAGCTAATTTATCATAATATTTTAATACTTTTAAATTGGAAGAGACTTTTTTATAAATATACTCTGCACTTTTGTAATTAACAGTGTAATCCTTTAAACCTTGTGCAATAAATATAGGAATTTTTACATCCTCTAAAACATGTTTGGTTTTTCCAACTAGCATCCTGAAATTTACCAATTCGGATATTGAAAACTCTGTAGATGATTTTATATATCTTTTTACATTGTTAAAATCCCTTGTTTTAAAATCAATTAGTATATTATAATATATGTTTTTCACATCCCAGTGATATATAGGAACATTTATAGCAACCACACCAAAATTTTTAAATCTTGTAGCAAAATCCAGTGCAATAAGCCCACCCATATAAAAACCTATTACAACTACCTTCTTGCATTTAGATTTAAGATAAAATAAACCTGCCTCTGCAGATTCTATCCAATCCTTATAATTTGTGCTGGAAAATGTTCTTCTGTTTTTTACACTACATTTAAGGGATGGACAAAAAGTAATAAACCCTTTTGACTGTAAATATTTACTTAAAGGTTCAACATCTGAAGTAGTTCCGCCAAAACCATGTATTATAAGACAACCTATTCTGTATTTCATCAATTTCACATCTCCGAGTGTTTTTTTAAGTCACAAATTCTATTGTATTATAAATGTTTATCTTTTTCAACAATATTTTCCCTTAAAATATAGTCAATATATAAATAAGTTTTAAAAAACCGCCTCATTTTTTACCAATGAGACGGTTTTTTGTAAATTCTTATTGTATGAAATTTTTATTTGCCTCTTACTTCATCTGAAAAGGCAATGCGCTGACGTGAAATTGGGTCAAACACTTCTGCCTTCCCAAGTACCTGCCAATCTCCACCATTTACAAATACATTTAGTTTGATTTTTTCATTTGTTCTTGTAAATAGTACGTTGTCTATCACCACTCTCACATATAAATTTCCTTTGTCATCCAGCATATAATTGTAGCTTACATCTTCCAATTCAGGAGTCAGATTATTTTGTTCCACTTGAATGTGTTTGAAAATTTCCTGAGGATCTACAAATCTTCCTCCTCTTTGGAACTTAAGGCATAATTCATATGTTTCAGGTCTTAAGTCAGCTTTTATCTCCTCTGGAGCACTTAATGTAACTTCAAATCCATCTGATCTAAATCCTGTAAATACAGGTGCCTTTATTCTGGTATTATTAAGCCTGAATGTAGTTTCCATTGTATCTCTAGGATTTTCAACACCTGTCTCACTTGCTTTTAGAGTAAAGTTATAGTATTGAATTCCTGGTTTTTTGATTCTAAAGCTGTACTCCACAACTTCCGACTGATTTGGTTCAAGCTCTATTTGCTTTGGATATCCCTTAGCATTAAGTTCTTTAATCCATGGGTGGTATGCCTTATAGTCTTTAAATTCTTTTGTAGGTACAACTTCCCATAAATCAGTATTAATTATCTCTTCAACATCATAAACCTGGGTTCTTGCACCATGGTTTATAAATGTAGCTTCTATTGAAAACTCATTGCTGCCATCCCATGTATTTGCCTTAGTTTCATCAAAGCTTACTCCGATTTTTGACATCCATCCAAAGAGGTTGTAACAGAATTTATAATCCTCTACTGCCTTACCTCCTCCACGGTGTACATGTTTTGTTATTCCACAGCCTATATCACTTGTGCTAATAACAATTCTTCCCGCTGGTTTATCTTTATTAATGATGTTTCTAATAGCAAGATTAGGAAGTAATTTGCCTTTTGTTGTGTCTTCAACCATAAGTACAACTTCATCTGTAGGAAGTAAATTGTCAAGGTAGCGGTTATCGTCATTTAACCATTCTTCCCCGTCACCTAAAAGGGTTATTTCACTTTCCTCAGTAAAAATACCTGGTGCCATAACACGTGTTGACTTTTCAGGATCTATTCTAAATATGTTGTCAAACAGAGGATGCATTTTGTCATCATCATCTAAAACAGGAATTTGCGGAAACTTAATATTTCCACCTGGTCTTATTGATTCAAACTTTACTTCCTGTGTAAAGCCGTCCCCCGGCTCTATAACAAGTCCGTCACAGTTTTCCCACCATAATTGTCCTCCTGCATTTAAAAATGCCTTAACTTTTTCCTGAACATCTTTAGGGTATGAAATTTCACCATGGGATGTCTGGAATAAAATGTCGTAATCTTTTGCTATTTGTTCAGGTGTCAGGGAAGGGTCATCAATTGAAACTTCCCAATATTTAAAGAATTTAGACTTATCTATGTTTTCACTGTATCCTACAACTCCTGTATGAGTTATATCAGCTTCTAAATCTGTCTGTGCTTTTGCAACACTTCTTAAATCATTAAAGTAATTTGAAAAAGCAGCAAAATTATCACTTTTAGCTCCTGGGATTTCTGCTGAATTTAAATGCATAACATCCTTAAATTCATTTTTATTAAATGCAGGTGGATGAGGATTCACCAATACCCAGTCCATTGGCTTATTTATGTTTCTATCTAAAAGTTCTAATAAAGTAAAGTCTGGGTTAGGGTCATTTGTGTCTATGTTATTTATTGAGTCCCAGGCAGGTGCAGGCAGTATAAGTATTCCCACCTTAACTTCTCTCTTTTTAGCAGTTATTCTTGGAACTTGCAAAATCTCTCCTTTTTTTGGTTTAACAAAGTTATTTTCTTCTAAGTTTAGTGCGTTGTAAATAAATGCTGCAGCCTCTGCTCTTGTAACTGGATCCTTAGGATTTAAATTTCCCAGGTGGTCACCTTTCATAAGACCTTTCTCAAGTGCCAATTCAACAAAATATCTGTAAGAATCGGTAATTTCATGTGCATCCTTATCTTTATATCTGTTTAAATTTGCTCCTGGTTCAAGATAAGGGTCAAGTACAAACACTCTTCCGTCTTCATTATAGTCAAGGCGTCTTGCACCAATTATTGCCATAGCAAACTCTTCACGCCTTGTTTTTCTCTTTTCACGATACTCATCTGCACTGTAAGGAATACGTGTATCAAGGTCATATTTTAACATTTTCTCCACAAAGAAATAGTTGTAATATGCACTTATATAGTGATATGCCCAAAAATCAGGGGATATATCTGACAATAGTCTGTATTTTTCCGGTTTAAAATCACTATTTTTTTCTGCAATGGACCTTTTCATAACATTAAACATCATGTACGCAACATGTTCTCCGATAATATGATCCCCAGGGCTGAACTTGTCATTTCCTTTACCAAAGATTACTCCCTGGCTGGCAAGTTCCATTATAGGTATATAAGACCAGTCTTTAATCTTTACATCATCAAATTCCTTTGTATAACTAATTTTGCTTATTTCTATGGCTCCAACAGATGCAACTCCCTGTATAGCCCTGCACTCAATTGAAAGCTTTCCGTCATCTAAAACTTTTGTAAGATAAGGACCTTTTCTGTCCCATCCAAAGTCATTTTCCTCCATATTAACTGTATCAGCCAATTCACCATTTATGTATAAATCAAATACTTGCTTGTTCACTTCGTGGTATTCTGTTGGATAAATATACACTTCATATATGTTGTTTTTATCTAAATTAGCTTCAACTCCAATAGTATAACCTCTAAGACTTGTATTAAAAAGTTTGTCATAGCCGCTGTCACTAAAGTCTATCTTTTCTTCTTCAGGTTCAAATACAAACCAATTCATTTTAGACAACAATTGGCCGTTTTTATTGTCAGTAAGGTAAAGTTCATTTACTCCCTTAACATTTGATCTTACTTGTACACTGGATTCATTTGATACATTAATTGATGCAATAGGCGATGATGTAGGACTGCCTAGTCTAACATCAATAGTTCCGTCAACTTTTTGAGAAAAATCCACTTTAAAATCCAGTTTTCCGCCTTCTCCAAAGTCTATAAAATTATATTTATATGCATCACTTACTTTTTCATCATAGTTACTTGCCATAATAGGGTCATAAGCACTTTTTGTAAACCTAAACCAGTTAACATTAAAAAGTCCGTCCCTGTCTCCTACAAATCCTAAGAAAAGATTATGTACTCCTGAAACATTTTTATTTAATTCACAGTATACTTCAGTGTAATCCTGCCAACCTCCTGTGTTGTCAACACGAACCCTTCCTAAAAGTTCCCCGGATGGTGAATTAAGTCTTAATTCAATATATCCTCCTTCTGTTTCACTTGCAACACGGGCTATAAATCCCTTTGTGCCTTTAGGGAAGTATATATCTTCATATCCAACATAGTCCCCGTTTGCTATGTAGCAAATATTTTCCCCTCCATCAACATCTCCTGTTTCTTCCACTTCAATGCCATTATTAAATATAAAATCTTCCGCCTCTATTCTTGTAAATGCGTTAATGGTGCCATTAGGCGCTTTTAATTCTACTGGCTCTTTTACAAATGTTCTTATATTTTTTTCATTTTTCTCTCCTGTAAATGGTGCACCTTCAACAGTAACATCTTCACCTCCTAAGTTAACAGCCAAAATCGGTTCTTCAATTCTTTCACAGTACGGCACTACATCTTCTGTTTTTGCAAAAGATACCGTAAAAAATACTGGCAAAACAAGAATCATTGCTGTAATTAATGCAATTACTTTTCTACACTTAATCATTTTATTTCCTCCTTAGTTTTAATAATTACAAAAGTTTTAATAATTATAAAACCCAACTTTTTGATAAATAAAGCTGAGTTATTTAACTTTAGTTATATATAATTACTTTAATCTTTAGATTTTTTTACATGTTCATGATTTTTAAGATGTTCCATACAGTACTCATAATCTCCTTCACAGGTAGAACAATATCTAAAGTCCATTTGTGGGTCATCTTTTTCTGTTATGCCACACACTGTACACCTATGCATGGAGTTTTTCATTTTTAAATGTTGGGAATATACTGCTTTTCTAACAACAGAACCGCTTCTTACCCTTGACTTAAATAATATTTCCTTCCCAAAGAAAATAAAATAATTTACCACAGCTGCTGCCACTGCTATCTTTATAGGACTAGGTCCAAATATAAATGCAATGCCCATGGAAACCCAGCTAAGCCAAGCTAGGTATTTAATTTTCACAGGTATTACAAAAAACAAATTTATCGTATAATGGGGATATATGCGCGCAAATGCAAACATAAGAGATAAGTTTAAAAAGTGAGGTCCTATATATGGAAAACCAGTAATCATTGCTCCTATTATAATACCTAAAACCCCTATAAAATAATACACATTAAGCCTAAAGCTTCCCCACTCCTCTTCTAATCCAATTCCATAGTTATAAAGTAAAATCAGAGCAAAAATAATAAATAAAGGATCCAGTTCAGGAGGTACAAAGATAAAGGTTATAAGTCTCCACACTTCACCTTCTAAAACTTTCCCCGGAATAAGCGCAAGCTTTAAAATGATGCTTCCTTGAAATAACTCTCTTCCAAAAAGGTCTAACAAAAACACCGCCATGTTAAGCGCTACAATGTACGTCATTAAACCCTTTATTGCAAACTTGCCAAACTTTCTTTCCAACCTGTTAAGTAGTCCCATAAAAACTCTCCCTCTAAATAGTATTACAACATTAATTTTAACAAATAAATTGCATAATTCAAAGGATTAAATGTAAGCGTAAAAGAATTAACGGATATAAATACTAAAAAATTTGCTATACAATTGAATTATCAAAAGTATAGGAGGTTTTTTAATTGAATCAAATAGAGAACTCACCTGATGTAAAAAATAATCTTAACCCATCTAATGAAATAAGAATAGAAATTGGAAAGGCTAAAATATATATATCTAATTCAGATGAGTTATCTTTATCAAATGCACTAAAGGAGATAGTAAGAAGT
>JAAYTS010000110.1 GCA_012517995.1 Clostridium sp. | reverse complement strand
TCATATTTTTACCTCATACTACATATTTTATTTTTTAAACAGGTTTTATTTTATATTATTGTTTAATACTCTGTCAAATAATTTATTTAAATATTAAGATGCGAAATTTATTTTGACTTATGTATAAAAAGAGGATTTTTACTTTTTAATATAGAATACTCTTAATATAAATATCATAAATATAAAGGTTCTTTTTCAAAATAATGGACTAAAAAATCTTATGATAAACCAATAACACTAATATTGTATGATAAGGGGATAATGCTATGAAAGAAAACAATTTAAACACCATTAAAGTTATGTTTCCTGATGATAGTGAGAGGGAAGTTTTTGAAGGAATATCTCTTCTTGAACTTAGCAAAGACTATCAAGGTAATTATAAATCCACAATTGTTGCTGCAAAAGTAAATAATGATATAAAAGAATTAAGTTATCATTTGTATGAAAGCTGCAGGGTGGATTTTATTGATTTAACTCATGATGATGGAATGAGAATTTACAGAAGAAGTCTAAACTTTATATTAATAAAAGCAGTAAATGACCTTTTCCCTGAAAGAAAAGTAATCATATGCCACTCTATAAGTAAAGGTCTCTACTGCGAAATAGAAGGCGAAACAGAGCTTACCCTTGAAGAAGTGGAAATGATAGAAAAAAGAATGAGGGAACTTGTAGAACAAAAAATTCCTTTTGTAAAGAAAATAATGTCATTAACTGACGCAAAAGAAATGTTTAAAAACATAGACAGAATGGACAGATACAATGCAGTAGAGCATAGAAATAAACCATATGTAACTATATATGACTGTGATGGTTTTGAGGATTATTTTTATGGCTACATGGTTCCTGATACCAGCTATTTAAAATATTTTAAACTAAAGTACTATCACTCAGGGTTAATAATGCTATATCCTCAGAATATCAATCCAGAGGAAATACCTCCTTTTAAAGAACAAAAGAAACTATTTAGTATTTTTAAAGAGTATAAAAACTGGTTGAGAATACTTGGTGCTGCCAATGTTGGTTCATTAAATGACATTGTAAAAAAAGGTTGTATAAATGAAATAATACGTATTTCAGAAGCTTTGCATGAGAAAAAAATTGCACAGATTGCAGATATGATAGCTTTTAACAAAGACAAGAAAAAAGTAATACTAATTGCAGGACCATCATCTTCAGGCAAGACCACCTTTGCCCACAGGCTTTCCATTCAACTTAGAGTAAATGGCTTAAGACCTGTTACAGTTTCTTTGGATGACTATTTTGTGGATAGGGAAAATACTCCTAAGGATGAAGATGGAGAATATGATTTTGAAGCTTTAGAGGCAATTGATTTAAAACTTTTTAATAAACATTTAGCCCAATTGATAGAGGGAGAAGAAGTTGATGTTCCTATATTTAACTTTCCAAAAGGATGTAGGGAGAAGTATACAAGGAAGTTGAAAATTGATGATGACCAACTTCTCATAATTGAAGGAATACATGGGTTAAATGACAAGCTTACAGCATCTATTCCAAAGAGCAAGAAATTTAAAATATATATAAGTGCATTAACTTCAATGAATATTGATGACCATAATAGAATTCCTACTACAGACACCAGGTTTATAAGAAGAATAGTGAGAGATCACCAATTTAGAGGATGTAGTGCAGTAAATACCATAAACAGATGGCCCTCTGTAAGAAGAGGAGAAGAAAAGAATATTTTTCCTTTTCAGGAGGAAAGTGATGTAATGTTTAATTCATCATTAATATTTGAACTTGGTGTTTTAAAGGTATTGGCAGAACCATTGTTGATGGAGATTGATCAGTCACAGCCAGAATATTCAGAGGCAAAAAGGCTTATTGAATTTTTGGGTAATTTTCTACCAATAGATTCAAAAGAAATACCAACAAACTCAATAATAAGAGAGTTTATAGGGGGTAGTTGTTTTTACACATAGAATTTTTTAAAAGATTTTAAAGAAGAAAAAACCAAGGAATTATTTACTTGTTCTTCTGTTTATAACACATTGTTAGAGATGTAACAATGTGTTATAATTTTATATAACTACATATTTATATAACTACATAAAAAATATAAGTGCATAAATAAAAAGGTGGTTAATATATGAAAATAAGGGAAATAATAGATATTTTAGATGCTGAAATAATAACAGGAGAAAAAAATTTGGATATGGAAATAAGTTCGGCTTGTGGAGCAGATTTAATGAGTGATGTTATGGCTTATGTAAAGGAAAATGTTGTTTTGCTTACAGGCCTTGTCAATCCCCAAGTGATTAGGACAGCAGAAATGATGGATATTAATGTTATTGTTTTTGTAAGAGGAAAAAGACCAGAGGAAAATATGATTAGTTTAGCAGAAGAAATGGGTATGACAATACTCACAACAAAACACCCTATGTTTATAGCATGTGGCATGCTCTATAGCGCGGGAATAAGAGGAAGAGGTGTTTGGGATTGAGTAAAGGTATAATGAGTAGAGAATTTGTTATACCTGCTAATGATTTCGCAGCTGCTGGGGAAGCTTCTAGTAATATGAAAAGGATGTTGGCACAGCTGGGGGTAGATCCTCTAATAGTTAAAAAAACAGCTATTTCCATGTATGAAGCAGAGATGAATGCAGTAATTCATGCAGGTGGAGGCAAAGCTTTTGTTGAAATAGACAGTGAAAAAATACTTATAAAGATAAAAGATAAAGGACCTGGAATACCTGATGTGAATAGGGCAATGGAAGAAGGTTATTCAACAGCACCTGATGAAATAAGAGAGCAGGGTTTTGGAGCAGGAATGGGATTACCTAATATCAAAAGATATTCTGATAAACTATATATAACGACAGAAGTTGGAAAAGGCACAACAGTTGAGATTACAATATTCCTTAAATAGGCTTAGCGGTTTTTTACTGGCCGTAAGGAGGGTGATATAATGAGTAAATACTTCCATTCAGTTACTTTAGAAGAAGACAAATGTATGGGCTGTACAAATTGTATCAAAAGATGTCCTACTGAGGCAATAAGGGTAAGAGAAGGTAAGGCTAGAATAATAAATGAAAGGTGTATTGACTGTGGAGAATGTATAAGGGTTTGCCCTTATCATGCAAAGAAGGCAATTACAGATTCCTTTGATAGTACCAACAACTTTAAATACAAAGTTGCTATACCTGCGCCGTCTTTATACGGGCAGTTTAAATCCACTAAGTCAAGAAACCACCTTTTGACAGCGCTGAAAAAGTGTGGGTTTGATCATGTGTTTGAAGTTGCAAGGGCTGCTGAAATAATAACATTAGAAACTAAAAGACTTATTAAAGAGTCAAACCATAAAAAACCCATGATTTCATCTGCTTGCCCTGCTGTAGTAAGGCTTATACAAGTGAGATTTCCCAGCTTAATTGATAATATTTTAAAGTTGGAATCACCTATGGAGCTTGCGGCAAAGATGGTAAAAGATGAAGTATCAAAAAATGAGGATATACCAATAGAAGATATAGGAGTTTTTTTTATAACTCCTTGTGCAGCTAAAGTGACAAGCATTAAAGCACCTTATGAAAAAGATAAATCTTCTGTTGATGGGGCTTTATCTATAGAAGATATTTATATAAAAGTATTAAATAATCTCAATGAACTTGAAGAAGCTGAAGACTTGGAAAAGTCAGGCTTTATAGGAATCAGATGGGCGAATTCGGGAGGAGAAAGTATTGCACTTGGTACAGACAATTTTCTTGCAGTTGATGGAATTCATAATGTAATTACTATTTTAGAGCAGTTAGAAGATGATAAACTAGAAGATGTAGACTTTGTTGAAGCTTTAGCATGCCAAGGTGGATGTCTTGGAGGGCCTTTAACTGTTGAAAATCTTTATGTTGCAAAGACCAAAATAAAAAAAGTCATTGATGAAGCCAAAAGCAAAGGTTTTAGTGCTAACTATGAAGAAAAATATGATTATGATTTAGTTTGGAAAGGGGATTTTGAATACAGACCTATTATGAAACTTGACCAAGACTTTGCTGTGGCTATGAAAAAGCTTGAAGAACTTGAAAGAATAGATAAAGGTCTTCCAGGTCTTGATTGTGGGGCATGTGGGGCGCCTACTTGCAGGGCACTTGCTGAAGATATAGTAAGAGGCAATGCAAATGAAACTGACTGTATCTTTAAATTAAGAGAAAAGATAAGGGACTTAACAGTCCGGATGATAGATTTAGGAAACTAAAAGGCTAGCTTAATATGGAGAAAGGGTGATACTTTAAAATGAAAGTTGAAGAATTTGCAAAACATATGGGGATGAAAGTGCTGACATGTGCAGATACCCTTGATAAAGAAGTAGAAGGTATGTATATATGTGATTTATTAAGCTGGGTTATGTCTAAAGGGAAAAAAGGCGATGCATGGATTACAGTTCATACACATATGAATGTAGTGGCAGTTGCCTTACTTGCTGAAATTTCATGTATTATTGTTCCAGAAGGCATTGAAGTTGAAGAGGCCACTATAAATAAAGCTTCAAAAGAGGGTATTGCAATTTTAAGCAGTGAAAAAGATGCATTTAAAATAGCATGTGAAGCAGGTAAGATTTTATGAGGGCATATTATGACCTTCATATTCATTCGGCACTTTCCCCCTGTGGACAAAATGAAATGACTCCAAACAACATTGTAAACATGGCTTGGTTAAAAGGGCTAAATATTATAGCTGTTACCGACCATAATTCTGCCGAAAACTCCCTTGCTGTCATGAAATGTGCCAAGGAAAAAGGAATTGTTGTAGTACCTGGTATGGAATTAGAAACCCGTGAAGAGGTTCATTTAATTTGTCTTTTTAAACGCATAGAGGATGTTTTGAGTTTGCAGGATATGGTATACAATTCTCTTCCAGATATAAAAAACAGGGAAGATATTTTTGGAGAGCAAATTGTAATGGATGAAGAAGATAATGTTATAAAACATGTGGAAAGACTTTTATTGACAGCTGCAAACCTTAGTATAGAAGAAGCAGTTAGCTACGTTTTAAATCTAGATGGCGTTGTAATACCCGCCCATATCGACAGGGATTCATATAGTATAGTATCTAATCTTGGTATGATACCAGATAATCCGCACTTTAAATTTTTAGAAATTTCAAAAAAATGCGATAAAAATCCATATATTAATGATGAAAAATATAAGGGTCATAAGTTTATCCAGTCATCTGACGCCCACAGTTTGGGTGAAATCTTAGAACCTGTAAATTTTATTGAACTTGAAGAAATAAGCGCAGAGTGTCTGATTGAAACTTTGGGTGGATAGGAAAGTATATTTATTAGTGTTGAAAATCCTAATATTGAATGTTATAATTTTACTTAATAGATTTACATTGCAAATACATCCAAAATATTATTAAATTAGATAAAACCTTTGATTGACGAGGGTTTGCGTATATATGAATATATTACGGACGGTGAAGCAATTGCAATTGTAGGTCAGGAATGTGACGGAGACAGAGTACTAAAAAGAAATATGTGGCTGGTTGAAAACGGTCAGCAAAGACTTATAAAAAAAGCTGGAATAGAAGGCGACTGCGGATGGCCCAAAATGGGCAGCAGGTTTATTACCTGGACTACCAGTGGAAAAGCTTACGCCTATGACAGAAAAAAGGATTATATAGTAAAGATGTTTGATGAGTATAAAAGCTATGCAGAACTTACAAACAACAATTATATTGTATGGTCGACGCAAACAGAAGAAGAAAGGCGGAAAAACACAGGAACAGCTTCTATATTAAATATTGTTGAAATTGATGATATTCCTTAAAAAGTGAAATAATTTATAAGTATGAAATGCAAAAGGAAAACAGGATGTGATTTAGTCACTCCTGTTTTTATTTTTTAAATTTTGATCAAATAGCCTAAAACAGCATAAAGAATATTGTATACAATATATCTTTTAACTCACATACTCTTAAAACCTTACAAATACTTGACATATCAATACATTAAATTTTATATTATATTAAAGATTATTGATAAAATATGTTGAATGTTTTGCGTATATTTGTTATAATAATCAGGGTTATTGTTAAAATGTTAACATACATTTTTTGAAAATAACAAAACAATCGTCTGTTAGGGGGTTATTGGAAATGAGCACAAATAATTGCTGCTGTTGTGGCATGAAAGATGTAAGAGATGAAAAGCTTCAAGAAATCATTGAAAAGTATAAGGATACTAAAGGTGCTTTAGTTCCGGTACTTCATGAAGCGCAAGAATTATATGGATATTTGCCAATTGAAGTTCAAAAGAAAATTTCAGAAGGCCTTGGAGTTTCACTTTCTGAAATTTACGGTGTAGTAACATTTTACACACAGTTTTCTTTAAATCCAAAGGGTAAGTACAAAGTAAACATTTGTATGGGAACCGCTTGTTATGTAAAGGGTGCAGGACAGATTCTGGATAAATTCAAAGAACACTTAGGTATTGATGTAGGCGAATGTACAGAAGATGGGCTGTTTTCTTTAGAAGCTTGCAGATGTATAGGCGCTTGTGGATTAGCACCTGTTATAACAATTAATGATGATGTTTATGGAAGACTTGTGCCAGAAGATGTTGAAGGGATTATTAAAAAGTATAAAGAATAATGAGAGACTTATCTTTACACATAATGGACATAGTACAAAACTCACTTTCTGCAAAAGCAGATAAAATTGACATAATAATATGTGCCCATACTGATATTGACTTATTAGAGATAATAATTAAAGATAACGGTATTGGAATGGATGAGGAATTTTTAAAAGATGTTAAAAACCCTTTTAAAACAACTAGAACCACCAGAAAAGTAGGGCTTGGTATTTCTCTTTTTGAAGCCTCTGCAAAAAATGCTTCTGGTGAACTTAGTATAGATTCTAAAAAAAATGTGGGCACAGAAGTTAAAGCTTGTTTTAAAATATCTCATATTGACAGGTTACCTTTGGGGAATGTAGCTGAAACATTGACAACTCTTATAATGGCACAACCTCATGTTGAATATAATCTAGTAATTGACAATAAAAAAGAACAGTTTAAATTTAACTCACTTGATATAAAAAAGACCCTTGGAGATGTGCCTATTACCCAGTTTGAAGTAATAAAGTGGATAGGTGAGTATGTAAATGAAGGAATAAAGATTATTTTTGGAGGTGTATTGGATGAAATCCATAGCTGAATTAGAAGCCATAAGAAAAAAGACTCTAGAACAAATTAATTTAAGATCAACAGATAAGGAAATGAGAATTATAGTGGGTATGGCTACATGTGGTATTGCTGCAGGTGCAAGACCTGTGATGAATGCTTTTGTTAGTGAACTGTCAAAAAGAAATATAGATAATGTGTCTGTAACAATGACAGGTTGCATAGGAACATGCAGACTTGAGCCTATTGTTGAGGTAATAGACAAAGAAGGAAATAAAGTAACTTATGTAAATATGACTCCTGAAAAAGCAGTACGTGTTGTTGCAGAACATATTGTAAACGGAAGAGTATGTATTGATTACACAATTGGTGAAGCAGAGAAAGAATAACAGTTTTATTTTGTAAAAGGAGGGTTTAAAATGCAATTATATAGATCGCACGTATTGGTTTGTGGAGGAACGGGATGTACAGCTTCAAATTCTAACAAAATTATAGATGAGCTGGAAGTGCAAATCAAAGAATTTAAGCTTCAGGATGAAGTTAAAGTAGTAAAGACTGGTTGTTTTGGACTTTGTGCAGAAGGTCCTATTATGGTAGTGTATCCTGAAGGTGCAATGTATACAATGGTTAAAGTTGAAGACATAAAAGAAATAGTTGAAGAGCACTTATTAAAGGGAAGAATCGTAAAAAGACTGATTCAGGGTGCAAAAGCTGACGATGTTGATGCATCGATAGAAGAATCAGACTTTTTTAAAAAACAATTAAGAGTTGCACTTAGAAATTGTGGTGTAATAAATCCAGAGAACATTGATGAATATATTGCTTTTGATGGGTATAAAGCTTTAGCTAAAGTTTTGACTGAGATGAAACCAGAAGAAGTTATTGAAACTATAAAAAAATCTGGTTTAAGAGGTAGAGGTGGCGGAGGTTTTCCTACAGGACTAAAATGGGAGTTTGCAGCAAGGCAAGAAAACCAACAAAAATATGTTTGCTGTAATGCTGACGAAGGTGACCCAGGCGCATTTATGGATAGAAGTATATTAGAGGGTGACCCACACAGCCTTATTGAAGCAATGGCTATCGCTGGTTATGCTGTTGGCGCAAATCAAGGATATATTTATGTTAGAGCTGAATATCCTATTGCTGTTAATAGACTTAATATTGCCATTGAGTCTGCAAAAGAGTATGGTCTTTTAGGAAAAAATATATTTGACACTGGTTTTGATTTTGATTTAGAAATAAGACTTGGAGCAGGAGCTTTTGTATGTGGTGAAGAGACTGCTCTTATGACTTCTATAGAAGGTCACAGAGGTGAACCAAGACCAAGACCTCCATTTCCAGCAGTAAAAGGTTTATGGGGAAAACCAACCATATTAAATAATGTTGAAACTTATGCAAATATTCCACAGATTATTTTAAATGGACCTGAATGGTTTACTAGTATAGGTACAGAAAAAAGTAAGGGTACAAAGGTATTTGCAATAGGTGGAAAGATTAACAACACTGGTTTGGTTGAAATTCCAATGGGAACCACATTAAGAGAGGTTGTATATGAAATCGGAGGAGGAATCCCAGGAGGTAAGGAGTTTAAAGCAGCTCAAACAGGTGGACCTTCTGGTGGATGTATTCCAGCAAGTCATATTGATACACCTATTGACTACGATTCATTAATTCAATTGGGTTCTATGATGGGTTCAGGTGGACTTATTGTAATGGATGAAGATACCTGTATGGTAGACATTGCAAAATTCTTTTTAGAGTTTACTGTGGATGAATCCTGTGGAAAATGTCCACCATGCCGTATAGGTACCAAGAGAATGTATGAAATATTAGAGCGTATTACAGATGGAAAAGGTGAAGAAGGAGATATAGAAAAACTAGAAGTGCTTGCTAAAAATATAAAAGCTTCAGCACTTTGCGGACTAGGACAAACAGCTCCAAATCCTGTTCTTAGCACATTAAAATATTTTAGGGATGAATATGTTGCTCACGTAAGAGATAAGAAATGTCCAGCTGGAGTATGTAAATCAATGATGAAGTATGTAATTAATAATGACATATGTAAAAGCTGTGGTATTTGTGCAAAGCAATGTCCAGTTTCAGCAATAAGTGGAGACAGGAAAACACAAACACCTTATGTTATAGATCAGGAGAAATGTATAAAATGTGGTGTTTGTATGGAAAAATGTCCATTCAAAGCTATATTTAAGAATGTTTAGTGAAAGGAGAGGTTTTTAAAATGCAAATGGTAAACATTACGATAGATAACCGAAAGTTGCAAGTGCCAGCTAATTATACTATTTTAGAAGCTGCAAGAGATGCAAATATAGAAATACCTACTCTTTGTTATCTAAAAGAAATAAATGAAATTGGTGCTTGTAGAATGTGCGTGGTGGAAGTAAAAGGGGCAAGAAGTCTTCAAGCAGCATGTGTGTATCCAGTTTCCGAAGGACTGGAAATATATACTCAATCCCCTGCAGTAAGGGAAGCTAGAAAAGTTACACTAGAACTGATTTTATCAAACCATGATAAAAAATGCCTAACCTGTGTAAGAAGTGGAAACTGTGAACTTCAAAAATTAGCTGAAGACCTTAATATAAAGGATATTAGATTTGAAGGAGAAAATACTAGTCATCCTCTTGATGATTTTTCACCATCAATTGTTAGAGACCAAAATAAATGCGTATTGTGCAGACGCTGTGTAAGCATGTGTAAAAACATACAAAAAGTTTCTGTTATAGATACTAATGAAAGAGGATTTAAGACAATAGTAGCTCCGGCATTTGACAAATCATTAAATGAAGTTCCATGTACTATGTGCGGACAGTGTATAAATGTATGTCCAGTTGGAGCTTTAAGAGAAAAAGATGATACTGATAAAGTATGGGAAGCTTTAGATAATCCAGATTTACACGTTGTAGTTCAGACAGCTCCAGCAGTAAGGGTTGCTCTTGGAGAGGAATTTGGAATGCCAATTGGTACAAGAGTTACAAGCAATATGATTGCATCTTTAAGACGCTTAGGATTTGACAAAGTGTTTGATACTGATACTGCAGCTGATTTGACTATAATGGAAGAGGGAACTGAATTAATTAACAGAATTAAAAATGGAGGAAAATTGCCTCTAATAACTTCCTGTAGTCCAGGGTGGATTAAGTTTTGTGAGCACCAGTACCCTGAATTTTTAGAAAATCTTTCAAGTTGTAAATCACCACATGAAATGTTTGGTGCAGTGTTAAAGTCTTATTATGCAGAGAAAGAAGGAATTGACCCTTCTAAAGTATTTGTTGTATCAATTATGCCATGTACTGCAAAGAAATTTGAAGCTCAAAGACCTGAACTTTCTTCAACTGGATATCCTGATGTGGATGTGGTTTTAACTACAAGAGAGCTTGCAAGAATGATAAGAGAAGCTGGAATTGATTTTGAAGAACTTCCAGAAAGACAGTTTGATGACCCAATGGGTGAAGCTACAGGTGCAGGAGTTATATTTGGTGCTACAGGTGGTGTTATGGAAGCAGCACTTAGAACTGTGGCAGAAGTTCTAACTGGTGAATCAGTTCAAGATATTGAATACAATCAAGTTAGAGGTATAGAAGGAATTAAGGAAGCTACTATTGAAGTGGCAGATCTTAAACTAAAAGCTGCTGTTGCACATGGATTGGGCAATGCAAGAAAGCTTCTTGATAAAATCAAAGCTGGAGAGGCAGAATATCACTTTATTGAGGTAATGGCATGTCCAGGAGGATGTGTTAACGGTGGAGGACAGCCAATACAGCCTTCAAGTGTTAGAAGCTGGATTGATTTAAGGGTTGAAAGGGCTAAGGCAATATATGAAGAAGATAGAGCTTTGCCTATTAGAAAGTCCCATGAAAATCCTAAAATAAAAATGCTATATGATGAATATTTTGGTGAGCCAGGCAGCGAGAAAGCACATAAGCTTCTACACACACATTACGAAAAAAGAGAAAACTATCCGTTGGATAAATAAAAATTCTAGTTTAATCAATAAAAAGTGATAAATTTAAGGTGGGGTTTTTACTCTACCTTAAATTTTTTTATTTTCCCCTATCTATTGCAGTTATATTGTAATTATATTAACATTAATATATAAGAAATATTTTCTATTTTTTTATTTGTAAAATTTTAGAAAATAATTTTACTTAATATTAGGGGGATAAATATGTTAAAAAAAATTATAACTATATTTGCTTTTATATGTTTATTTACATCTTCTGTGTTTAATCCTGTATCGGGGAAAGCCTTAGACAAGGTACCTGAAGAAGAGAATTTTGTATTAGCAATTCCATTAAGCAGAATTGGGGATCTTAACGGGGATGATAATGTAAATTCTTTAGATGCTGCACTTTTAAAAAGATATATACTAGAAGCTATTTCTAAATTACCTTTAGAGGATGAGTTGTGGGTAGCTGATTTAAATGGGGATAATAAGATTAATTCAATGGATTATGCTCTAATGGTGCAGTATATTCTTCATTATATAGACCAGTTTCCAAAGGAAGTTAGAAATGATTATATACAAGTTGAGTGCGGTATATCCCACACAGTTGCATTAAAATATGATGGAACAGTATGGGTTTGGGGTGACAATTCCAACAGAAAATTAGGTATAGAAGAAGGAGGTAGTATTACTAAACCTTTTAACATTAAAGAACTTCAAGATATAGTTTATATTTCAACGGGGGACGAACATTCTCTGGCACTAAAAAAAGACGGAACTTTGTGGGCATGGGGAAGAAATGTTGATAACCAGTTAGGTGACGGGACAAATACAACCAGAAGAACTCCTATAAAGGTTGAGCAGCTGGAAAAGATGATAGATATAGCTGCTGGAGGAAATTTTTCTGTTGCATTGAAAGATGATGGAACAGTTTGGACATGGGGTAACAACAAAAGTGGGCAACTTGGAGATGGCACAACTTCTAAAAAAGCTTTTCCTGTAATGGTAGAAGGCTTAAGTGGAATAAAGAAAATAGCAGCAGGATACGACCATGTACTAGCTTTAAAAGAGGATGGAACGGTATGGGCTTGGGGTTCAGGAACCTTTGGTCAGCTGGGAAATGGCTCTGAAGACTTAACTTCTGTTCCTGTAAAAGTAAATAATCTTGCAGGGGTAAAGGATATATCTGCAGGGAAATATGTATCTGCAGCCTTAAAAGATGATGGAACAGTGTGGTTTTGGGGAAATAATGAAACTGAAATGATGGGACATAATTCTAAGGACTTTTATTATGATATTCCTAAAAAATACGAGTATATAGAAGATGTTAAACAAGTTGATATATCTCAATTTTACATAGCTGTATTGAAAAATGACGGAACGGTATGGGCGTGGGGAAGTAATGACAAAGGAGTTCTTGGAGATGAAAGCACTGAAAAACTGGATAAACCTGTTAAGATGGAGGGATTGTCTTCAATCAGAGCTTTGTCGGCTGGTGAAAACCATATGGCTGTAATAAAATCCGATGGTTCACTATGGAGCTGGGGAGATAATAAATATGGTCAAATGGGCAATGGCACAGGAAATTTTGTAAATGTACCTGTGAATATACCTGATGTGTCTAAAATCACAAAAGTGGTAACAGGATTAAGACATGTAGTGGCACTAGATGAAGATGGAAATCTGTGGGGATGGGGAGACAGTTCAAGTTTACAGCTAATAGATAGCATTGACTCAAATATCGTAGATTTTCCTCACAAAATAGAAAGAGAATCATTAGTAGCTGACATTATTGCCGGACCTGGGCGTACAGGCGTAATCAGGCAGGATGGAACTGTAATGCTTTATGCAACTACAAGTTTTTCAGATAGTCTGATAAAACCTTTAGAAATTGAGTTTTTTAAAGATTATGAAAAGGTAGGAATAGGAGACAAACATATAGTTGGAATAGCTGGCAATCAAAAAGTGTATTCTTCTGGGGACAGCTATTGGGGACAATTAGGAAACGGTTCTCAAAACCACCACAACAATTTTGGGGACAATTTCACCGCCAGTGTAGAAGTAAGTGATTTAGAAGGTATAATAGATATATCCACAGGTAAAGACCATACAATAGCTCTAAAAGAAGATGGTACAGTTTGGGGCTGGGGAGTAAATTTAAATGGAGAATTGGGTAATGGGTTAACATCCCATATTAGTTTAGTCCCTACCCAGGTACTTGAGGTAGAGGATATTATTGCAATATCTTCTGGCATGAACCATGTATTGGCTTTGAAAAAGGACGGTACAGTATGGGCTTGGGGAAGAAACAGTTCAGGACAGGTTGGAAATGGAGCAACATCATCTAGTGTGCGTACCCCCGTTCAGGTAAAAGGTCTTGACAATGTAGTTGGCATAATGGCGGGAAAAAGCCACTCCATGGCTATAAAAGCAGATGGTTCAGTTTGGGTATGGGGGGATAACACTTTTGGCCAGTTAGGGGACGGCACAAATGAAAACAAGCTTCTTCCTGTGGAAAATGAAAAATTAAAAGGTGCAAAGCTAATATCAGGGAAAGGTGATTTTACAATAGTTTTAAAAGAAGATGGAAGGCTTCTTAGCATGGGCGACAACAGCTTTTCCACTTTGGGAATAGGAAGGACGGATATAGTAACCCAACCAGTAAAAGCACATTAATTAGAGGTTAAAGGTGAGAAGTTGGATTCCCCACTTCTCACCTCTCACATCTAACTTCCAATTTCATCTGGCTCTGTGGAAAGTCCTTGCTATTACTTCAGACTGCTGTTTTGGAGTAAGTCTTATAAAATTAACCGCATAGCCTGATACTCTTATGGTTAGCTGCGGATATTTTTCCGGTTCTTTCATTGCCTTTTCAAGGACAGCCTTTTCAAGGACGTTAATATTAATATGGTGCCCTCTTTGGGCAAAATACCCGTCTAATATTGCAACTAGATTATTGATTCTAGAATCTGTATCTTTTCCTAATGAATCAGGCACAAGGGTAATTGTGAGGGATATTCCATCTTTGCAGTATTCATAAGGAATTTTTGCCACTGAATTCAAAGCTGCCAAAGCACCTAATTTATCTCTTCCATGCATTGGATTTGCACCTGGTGCAAAAGGTTCACCTTTTTTTCTTCCATCAGGGGTAGAGCCTGTTTTCTCGCCATAAACAACATTTGAGGTAATGGTGAGAATTGAAAGTGTGTGTTTTGAATTTCTGTAAGTAGGGCATTTTTTTAATTCAGTATAAAAATCTCGTACTACAGAAACTGCAATGCTGTCCACTCTGTCATCATCATTTCCGAATTGAGGATAATCACCTTTTATTTCAAAATCTGTAATAAGACCTCTTTCATCCCTGATGACTTTAACATAAGTGTATTTTATGGCACTTAAAGAGTCAACAAGAACAGAAAGACCTGCCAGGCCAAAGGCCATAAATCTTTGGACTTCTGTATCGTGAAGTGCCATCATAAGTCTTTCATATGCGTATTTGTCATGCATATAATGAATGATATTCATTGTATTTACGTATAACTTGGCAAGCCATTTTTGCATATACCTAAACCTGTTCATAACTTTGTTGTAATCTAAATATTCATCCCGATAAGGCTCCATTTCAGGGGCTACCTGCTCACCTGTTATTTCATCTTTTCCGCCATTTAAAGCCAAAAGAAGAAGTTTAGGAAGATTACAGCGGGCTCCAAAAAACTGCATGTCTTTACCAGTACGCATAGCAGATACACAGCATGAAATGCTGTAATCATCGTTGAAATTAGTTCTCATAATATCATCGTTTTCATATTGGATTGAACTGGTTTTATTAGAAACTTTAGCGCAAAACTTTTTAAAGTTTTGCGGAAGCCTGTTAGACCAAAGTATTGTAATGTTTGGCTCAGGAGCAGGACCTAAATTAAATAAAGTTTGAAGAACACGAAAAGAAGTCTTAGTAACCATATGTCTTCCGTCTTCACACATTCCACCTATGGATTCAGTTATCCATACCGGGTCACCTGCAAACAGCTCATTGTATTCAGGAGTTCTAAGATGCCTTACCATCCTAAGCTTAATAACAAATTGATCAATGAGTTCCTGGGCTTCTGTTTCTGATAAAACCCCTTCCTTTAAATCTCTTTCTATATATATATCAAAGAAAGTACTTACCCTGCCTAAAGAGTTTGCAGCACCATTGGTTTCCTTTAGAGATCCAAGAAAAGCAAAATATGTCCACTGGATAGCTTCTAAAGCGTTTTTAGCAGGTCTTCTAATATCATATCCGTATTCTTTAGCCATTTGAACAAGTTCATTTAGTGCTTTGATTTGTTCAGAAACCTCTTCTCTTAAACGGATTATTTCTTCTGTCATATCCATATCAAGAAGTCTGTTTAAATCCTCTTGTTTTTTATTAATAAGGCTGGTAACACCATAAAGGGCAACTCTTCTATAATCTCCAATAATTCTGCCCCGACCATAAGCATCAGGAAGACCTGTAATTACCCCGCATCTTCTTGCAAGTCTCATATCTTTTGTATATGCACTAAATACGCCGTCATTATGTGTCTTGCGAAATTTATTAAAAATTTCGTCAATTTCTGAAGAAAGTTTATAGTTGTATTTTTCGCAGGCCTGCTTTGCCATCCTAATACCCCCAAAAGGAATAACAGCTCTTTTTAGGGGACTATCTGTTTGAAGACCTTTAATTAATTCATTTTCTTCATCAATATATCCTGGTGAGTGGCTTGTAATTCCAGAAATTGTGTTGGTGTCAATGCTCAGCACACCATCTTTTAAATGTTCTTCTTTAAGAAGTTCTTTGCACTTATTCCACAGTTTTTCTGTTTTCGCACTTGAAGAAGCTAAAAAACTTTCATTCCCATCATAGGGGGTGTAGTTTTTTACTATAAAATCACGGACATCAATATTTTCTTGCCAAATACCAGATGTGAAATTTCTCCATGCATTTCCAGACATAATATCCCTCCTTTTAAACTCTTAAACTAAAGTTAGAGTGTTATTTATAAAAATAAAAACCACCTGAGCGTTACTAATGCCCAGGCGGTCGGCAACTTTAAAATCATACTCCATGTGGTAAACTCCACTTCCGCCAGTTGTATGATTTTGAATTTCATTTATTAATATATGCATTTTATGCATTTTTACTTAATAAATTGAAAAAACTTAGTTGTTATTTTTTAGCTAAAACTTTTTTCAATTTTGCAAATCTTGGAAGACCATCTTCTAATGGAGGGGATGATTCTCCTTGAATTAATGGAAGAGCATACTTAATAAAGTCCTCTGTAACTCCATTACCTTCTTTGTTTATCCACTCTCTTGGAACTTTCTTTTCTGTGTTTGCAACATCATCTAATTTAACAAGTTTAGCGTTACATTTATACACACTGCCTTCTTCTCTTTCAAAACCAACCATGTAGTCAGTTTTTCCTTCCACTGCATATCTAACAGCCATTTCCCCTGCCATATATGCTTCGTTTACGTCTGTTAAAGAACCAATATGAGAAGCACATCTTTGTAGAAGACTAAATTCAATTCCACGAACTTTAGTGTTTAGTTTTTGTTTAACAGCATTAGCTAATATGGAAGCAGCACCACCTAGTTGAGCATGTCCAAAAGAGTCTTTTGAAAGTTCAGCTCCCATTTCTGCAATGTATCGTCCTTGTTCATCTTTACAGCCTTCTGAAAAAGCTACTAAAACCTTTCCAGTTCTATTATAAACTTCAGCTACTTCATTAAGGAATTTATCCATATTGAATGTAATCTCAGGAAGGTAAATCAAATCAGGACCATATCCTTTATGAGCAGCTAAAGCAGATGCAGCTGTCAGCCAACCAGCATTTCTTCCCATAATTTCAAAAACTGTTACCATTCCAGTATCGTAAACCCTTGCATCAAGATATACTTCCATTATGGATGTTGCAACGTATTTTGCCGCACTTCCATAACCAGGACAGTGGTCTGTTGCCCATAAGTCGTTGTCAATTGTCTTTGGAACACCCATAACTCTACATTCGTAACCAACCTTTTGCATATACTTGCTTATTTTGTTACAAGTGTCCATAGAGTCATTTCCACCATTGTAGAAGAAATATCTGATATTGTACTTTTTAAAAACCTCTAAAAGTCTTTTATAGTCAGTGTCATCTTCATCGGCATCTGCCAATTTATATCTTACTGAACCTAGAGCAGAAGAAGGAGTGGTTTTTAAAAGATCCAACTCGTATTTATCTTCCTTACTCATGTCATAAAAATTTTCTTCTAAAATACCTCTAATTCCATGAGCAGCACCATATACTTCAGTTATGCAATCTTGCTTTAAAGCCTCTTGTATAACACCTGAAGCACTAGCATTAATAACTGATGTAGGGCCACCTGACTGGCCAAAGATACATGCGCCTGTCAATTTACTCATACTAAAACCTCCTAAAAAATAATTTATACATTATATGTATTTCCATAAGTGTTTGTATTATCAACTTTAAACACGACCAAATAAAAATATAACATAATAATGTATAAATTGCAATTGAGTTTGATAAAAATTTATCAAAATTTTTTTAAAATTAGCTTGATTTTCATTTTGAATCTGATAAAATAAGTATGGTAAAAACTTAACAATAAGCGTTTATTACCTGTACTTTAGAAAATACATGAAATTTCAACAAAAACTTAACAAAAACTTATTAAAGCAATTGAACACTATTTTAATATATTACGTAAATTTTACGTTCAATTAATTCATTATATAAGGAGTGAAAATATGCCTTTAGTTACAAGTAAAGAAATGTTTAAAAAAGCATATGAAGGTGGATATGCTATAGGAGCTTTCAATGTTAACAACATGGAGATAATACAGGGAATAACAGAAGCTGCCAAGGAAGTTAATGCACCTTTAATTCTTCAAGTTTCAGCAGGAGCAAGAAAGTATGCAAATCATACTTACTTAATGAAGCTTATTGAAGCGGCAATTGAAGAAACAGGACTTCCAATATGTGTACATCTTGACCATGGAGATAGTTTTGAACTTTGTAAATCATGTATTGATGGTGGTTTTACATCTGTTATGATTGATGGTTCACACCTTCCTTTTGAAGAGAACATTAAACTTACAAAACAGGTTGTAGATTATGCACATGATAAAGGTGTAACTGTTGAAGGTGAGTTAGGAAGACTTGCTGGTATTGAAGATGATGTTAATGTATCAGAAGAAGATGCAGCATTTACAAATCCTGATGAAGTTGAGGAATTTGTAGAAAGAACAGGAGTTGATTCACTGGCAATTGCTATAGGTACAAGTCATGGTGCATTTAAATTTAAAGGTGAACCAAAATTAAGATTTGATATTTTAGAAGAGATAGGAAAAAGGTTACCAGGTTTTCCTATAGTTTTACATGGTGCTTCATCAGTAATTCCAGAATATGTTGATATGATTAATAAATATGGTGGAGAAATGCCAGGTGCACAAGGTGTTCCGGAAGATATGTTAAGAAAAGCAGCATCAATGGCAGTTTGTAAAATAAATATAGACTCAGATTTAAGACTTGCTATGACAGGCTCTATAAGAAAGTATTTTGCTGAAAATCCATCTCATTTTGATCCAAGACAGTACTTAGGTCCAGCAAGAATTGCAATAAAAGAGTTAGTTAAAAATAAAATAATCAACGTATTAGGATGCGATGGAAAAGCATAAAAGCTAAATTTTTAAAATTTTAATAAAAAATACCAGGTTTTTTGACCTGGTATTTTTTATTAAATTAAAACCATTGATATAGCTGTATCTTCATTATTAATAGAATTGAAAAATTATAGCAGTACCGTTATAATTATTTATATATAAACAGATTTAAAACATTTTCTAAAAGCTAATTTATTTTGGAGGTAGTTTTAAATGAGCAAGAAAAAAATAGTATTACTAGTATCATCTTTAGTGTTGATTATATTAGCATCTATAGGAGGAGTTTATTACCTGTCAGATAATAACAAGAAAGATGTGAAAAAAGAACCAAAGCCATTTGGACAAGAAGCCCTTAAAATAAATGGCACTTTTGTGAGTTCTGATATTTTTATTTCAGAAAGAAATATTTTTTATGAAAAACATAAAAGAAATCCTGAAATGATGCGAAAAGGTGATGAAGAACGGAATGATATGCTTCTTGATCAAATAATTGAAAAAATTGTACTTGATGACTATGCATTTAAAAAATCTGGAATAACAATAACAGAAGAAGAAATTGATGAATATATCTTAAGATTTGTAGACACAAGATATGAAAATCCTGCAGAAAAGAACCAATTTATGGCTTCCCAGGGTTATCAGGACGAAGAAGAAATGAAAAAAGGTATAAAAGAATACATTATAAAACACCAGCTGTTTTATAATGCAGCTGTTAAGTACTCCATATCTATTGACCAACAAGAATTTGAAGAAAAGTATAATGAGCATAAAATGCAAAACAAAAAAGTTGACTACAGACATATATTTATTTCTGCTGATGATATAGGCAAAGAAAAGGCATTTGAAAAAGCCAATGGTATTTACGAAGGTCTTTTAAAGGGCGAAAATTTTGAAAACATGGCAAAAAATCTTTCTGAAAATGAAGAGACCTCAGAAAATGGCGGATTGGTTACAGGTGCAGTTTTTGCAAAAACTCATCCGGAAATAAACAGACATGTATTTAGTGCAGAGGTTCATCAATTGCTAGGGCCTATAGAGATTTCAAGGGGATATGAAATTGTATATATTGAAAAGGTTGTGGAATATTTTAGAACAAAAGAAGAATATAAAGAAATGCTTATTGTAAATGAATTTCTTAACTCTGAGGAATATAAAGAGTGGATAGAGGAATTAAAGAAAGAATATGAAATTGAAATTACAGATCCAGAACTGAAAGCTTATAGACTTTACAGGGAAGAAAACTATCAGGAGGCTGCAATTATATACGAAGAGCTATATAAGGATTTTGATAATGAATATTATATTGTAAGGGCTATGGACTGTTATACATTAGCTGAAAACTGGCCAGAATTAGTACGTGTTAGTGAAGAAGCATTGAAAAAAGGTCCTGAAAATGTTATGAATTATTTAAATTGTGCATTGGGATATTACAATGCAAATGATGAAAAAAAAGCATTGGAACTTTTAAAAAAGGCAGAGAAAATGGCAAAGGATAATTTGTATTGGCAGACTATGGTTGAAGAAACTTATGAACGTCTAGGACTTACAGAGCATATGAAAAACTGATATATAGAAAACTTACATATAGAAATTTATTGTTATAATACTCTCGTTCAAATAATATTTAAAATAAAAGTTTTCTTGACTTTGTAAATATTAACTTTAAAACAAAAAAGAGCTGAAATTTCAGCTCTTTTTTGTTTTTCAACAACTTTCTATTAAAATTACTTTATCAATAAAGCTTTAAAAGAGTTAAAAGATTCAAAATTAAGTATAAAAAAGATTTTATAAGTAAATAATAGCTGTTGAGGTGTTGACAATGAATAAAAAAATAGGAATACCAAGAGCATTGTTTTATTATCAATACTATCCTTTATGGAAAGTTTTTTTTGAAGAACTTGGGGCAGAAGTGATATTATCTGACAATACAACAAAAAAAATTATGGATGATGGAGTAAAATTAACTGTAGATCAAGCATGCCTCCCTGTGAAATTATTTCATGGTCATATTTTAAATATTAAAGATAAAGTGGATTATCTATTTATACCCAGGTTTACAAGTGTATCTAAAAATGAATATATATGCCCTAAATTTGGCGGGCTACCGGATATGGTTAGAAATACAATAAAGGATATTCCAAAAATTATAGATACAGAAATAAATTTAAGAAAGTCCGATAAAAAAGTTTTAGAAGCAGTTTTGGAAATAGGCAAAATTTTTACGCAAGATGTAAGACGCATAAAGAATGCATATAAAAAAGCTTTGGAAAACTATTATGAATTTAGAAATAAAGTAAAAGAAGGTACATTGCCTTGTGATATTTTGGAAAAGAAATTTAATGTTATTAGAAAAAATAGCAAACATAGACTTAATATTGCATTAATAGGGCATGTATATAATATATATGATAAATATAGCAGTATGAATGTAATAGGAAAACTTAAAAATGATGATATTGATATAATAACCATTGATATGATTGACGATGAAATTATTAATAAAAATGTAAAACATTTAAAAAAGCAAATGTTTTGGAATTATGGAAGAAAAGCCATTGGAGCAGTATCTCATTTAATAGAAAGAGGAGATATAGACGGGATAATATGTTTGATGGCTTTTGGATGTGGCATAGATTCATTTGTATGTGACTTGATAGAGAGAAAAATTAGAAAAGATTCTAAAATTCCATTTATAGTGTTAAACATTGATGAACATTCAGGAGAGGCAGGAATGAACACAAGATTAGAAGCTTTTATTGACATGATAAGATGGAGGAATAAAAATGAAGATAACGTTTCCGCATATGGGTAATACATATATTGTAGCAAAATCTTTATTGGACGATTTAGGGATTGATTACCAGATACCACCCTTTAACAATAAAAAGGCTTTGGAAATAGGCACAAAATATGCACCAGAAATGGCGTGTCTGCCACTAAAAATGAATTTAGGCAATTATATAGAAGCATATAAAAAAGGGGCGGATACAGTATTGATTGTAGGTGGCTGTGGTCCCTGCAGATTTGGCTATTATTGTGAAATGAGCAGAGAGATATTGCAGGATAATGGTTATGACATGGATGTATTGACTTTAGAGCTGCCTAATGGAAATATAAAAGAATTTTTAAGAAGAATAAAAAAGCTTACAGGTGGATTAAATATATATAAAATATTAAAAGTTATAAAAAATACAATAATGGTATCAAAAAAAGTAGATGATTTGGAAAAGTTAACATTTAAATTTCGTCCAATAGAAATTAAAAAAGGTTCTGTGGATAAAATATATACCAACTTTCAAAATAAAGTTTTAAAAACAAAGGGCTCTAAAGAAATTTTAAAATTAATAGAAAGAACAAAAAATCAAATTTTAAGGCTGGAGATAGATAAAAAGCTAAACCCTTTAAAAATTGGAATAGTTGGAGAAATATACACCACAATAGATTATTTTACTAGTTTTAACATTGAAAAAATATTAGGTAATATGGGGATAGAAGTAGACAGGGCAATAACAGTAAGTGATTGGATAATTGAACATATAGTAAAGAATATTTTGCCAATTAAAAAAGATGAAGATTATAAAATGGCTGCAAAACCTTATCTAGGAGCAATGATAGGAGGGCATGCACAAGAAACAATAGGAAATACGGCAATATATGCTAATAAAAATTATGATGGGGTAATTCAAATTTATCCCCTTACGTGTATGCCGGAAATAGTTGCAGAAAGTATACTTCCATCTATAGAGAGGGATTTGGACATTCCTATACTGACTTTGATTATTGATGAACTTACCGGGGAAGCTGGATATATGACCAGGGTAGAAGCTTTTATAGACTTACTTGAAAAGAGAAGGGAGAGAGTGGAAGGTGGAAAAGAACTCGTTTTATATGGGAGTTGACGTTGGTTCGGTAAGCACAAATTTTGTGTTGGTAGATGAAAATGATGAAGTGGTAGAAAATATATATCTAAGAACTGGCGGTCAGCCAATTAATGCATTAAGAAGAGGAATAGAATTATTGTCGGAAAAGTTTGGAAAAGATATAATAATAAAGGGAGTTGGGGCAACTGGAAGTGGAAGGCAGTTAGCTAATGTTATAATAGGTGCAGATATAGTAAAAAATGAAATTACAACACATGCTGTTGCTGCACAAAAACTTGTGCCAAATGTAAAAACAATTTTAGAGATAGGCGGACAGGATTCAAAAATAATATTATTAAGAAATGGAATTGTGTATGATTTTGCAATGAATACAGTTTGTGCTGCCGGTACAGGGTCTTTTCTAGACAGGCAGGCAGCAAGACTTGAAATATCAATTGATGAATTTGGTCCTTTAGCACTAAAATCAAAATCATCTGTAAGAATTGCTGGAAGATGTGCAGTATTTGCCGAATCAGACATGATACATAAACAGCAGACAGGACACAGTGTGGAGGATATTTTAAGTGGACTATGTGAAGCATTGGTAAGAAATTATTTAAATAATCTTGCAAAGGGAAAAGAAATAGAAGAACCAATTGTGTTTCAAGGAGGAGTTGCTGCAAATATCGGAATTGTTTCTGCTTTTGAAAAAACCCTTGGTAAAAAAATTATAATACCTTCATATTATGATGTAATGGGAGCCTATGGGGCAGCATTAATTGCAAAAGATGAAATGAAGTCAGGAACTAAAGAAACTGAATTTTATGGATTTGAAATGATAAAAAATGATTACAAGGCTAAAAGTATTGAATGTAATGATTGTTCAGATCTTTGCGAAATAATCGAAATTACTTCAAATGGTGAAGTTTTAGCCAGATGGGGGGACAGATGCGGGAAGTGGTCAAATATTAAAAAGCATAGTGAAGAGGTTGGATAAAAGCAATTATAACTAACAAAAACACCCTATATAAGACAATATTCGAAATACATTTACATTTTCATTCATAAATTCATAATTTATTATGTATAATCTCTTTGAAATTCTGTTTTTGCCCCAAAAACGCAATTATACAGCTTTTTAGACACCTTGACATATTTTAAAATTACACGTATAATTTAAGTTATGGATTAATGGGTTATTGACAAAGAAGAAAATAAATAATAAAATACATTTAGTTTTAGTAAAAGTTATGTAAAAAATAAAGTGCAAAAAATATAAAAATAAAAAGTATTGCGGCAACCTTTTAAAGAATACATATGTAGTGAGATATTATGAAGGGTATATTACTAAATGCGTTAAACGTACACACTTTTGACTATGTAGTACGTTTAATATAAAAAAAACATTAAACAAGGGGGAACCGAAATGAACAAACAGTATATTAAAAAAGGTGTAGCAGTTGTACTAAGTCTACTTATGACAGCTTCACTTTTAGTTGGTTGTAAAAAAGATCCTGATCAACCACAGCCAACAGATCCTGTAAAAACTGAACAACCAGGTGGAGAAGACAACAAAGGTGGCGGAGAAAAGGCAAAAGATTTATCCGGAAAACTTATATTTGCGCACTTTAATAACGACGAAGCTAGTGCTTTGGTAGATGCATTCAAAGCAAAATATCCAAACGTTGAAATTGAAGTACAAATTACAGACAGAGCTAATGATGCTTATGTTACAACAGTTACTTCAGACATAAGAGCAGGAAATCCACCTGATGTATTTGCAGCAGAAGCAGCTGACGTTAAAAGACTTGTTAACTATGAGGGCGGATACGAGGATCTATCAGATGCACCATATAACGCGGAAGACCTAAAAACAAAGTTACTTCCTTATACCATTGAAATTGGAAGAAGTGATGATGGTAAGATAAGAGCGTTATCACATCAGGGAACACCTGCAGCTATAGGATACAAGAGAAGTCTTGCAAGAGAGCACCTAGGAACAGATGACCCTGCTGAAATTGCAGAAATGTTCTCAAGCAAAGATAAAATTCTTGAAACAGCTAAAAAATTAGGTGATGCTGAAGTAAATATTTTTCCAACTTGGCAAGAATTAATGAGAATTTATTTAGGTGCACGTGAAAATCCTTGGGTTGTAGATGGCAAGCTTGTAATTGATGATAAAATAAACGAAATGATAGACCTTGTTAAAGAATTAAGAGACAGTGGCTATGAAGGAGAATTGAATGCTTGGGATCCACCATGGTATGCGGCAATTGAAGACGAAGAAAACTTTGCATGGGCAATTCCTACTTGGGGATTAAGATGGATAATCATTGCTGGAATGGCAGACGAAGAAAAAAACCCAATGGCAAGTGCTGGAGAATGGGGTCTTGCACATGCTCCTACACCATATTACTGGGGTGGAACATGGTATGGTATAGCTAAGGATAGCAAAAACAAAGATCTTGCTTGGGAATTCATTAAATTCTTGACACTTGATGAAGAGCAGTGTGAAGCACATGCAAGAAAAACTGGAGACTTTACAAGTAACTTAGCAGTAATAGAAAAACTTGCTAACGATGACAGTTTCGTACATCCATTAATTGGTCAAAACCCATATAAATTCTATCTTCCATTATTAGATCAAATTAGACCAAATCTTATTACTAGATATGACGGAACTATTGAAGGTGCTTTCGAAGAAGCAATGAAATCATACTTGGCAGGCACATTGACTAAAGATGAAATGTTCCAGCAATTTAAAGACAAAGTAAGAAGTGACATCCATGATATAGAAGTTGATTAATTATTGTGAAAGTTATTAAATAGTATTTTCTGTGATTTATATTGCCCTATTGCCCAACTTGGGTAATAGGGCAAAGATTTTTGAGTATAGGAGGGTGTATCTTTTGCTTAAAAGTATTTATAAAAATGATAAATACGCCCATTGGGGATATATATTTGTCTTACCTTTCTGTGTTGTAATGGCTATATTTTTGCTATATCCTATTTTTACCACACTTTATTTAAGCTTTACTGACTGGAAGGGAGGAATTGCATCTCCAAACTTTGTAGGGCTTGATAATTATGCTAAGCTTTTAAAGGACATTACAACAGGGGGGCTTTTTCTAAAAAGTATTGGCAACACATGGATTATGTGGATAATGAATGTTATACCACAGTTTGTTGTAGCATTGGCATTGGCTGTATTGTTAACAAATAATGACTTTAAAGGGAAAGATGTTTTTAGAGCAATTTTTTATTTACCAAATCTTATAACAATGGCATCGGTAGGAGCATTGTTTGTATTCCTTCTACAATACCCACGAGGCTCAATTAACAACCTTTTAATATCTCTGGGCGTTTTAGAAAAACCCTTTAATTTCTTTCAGAGCGTTTGGGCATCCAGAATTGCAATTTCTACCATTTTGACTTGGATGTGGTTTGGTTATACAATGATTATTTTTATGGCAGGTATAAAAGCTATACCGGAAGAGTACTACGAAGCTGCAAGAGTGGATGGTGCAACTAAATGGAAAGCATTTATGAATATAACTCTTCCCTTGCTTAGACCTATAATGCTGTATCAGATTGTTACATCTATTATTGGTGGACTTAGCATGTATGACTTGCCTGAAGTTATAACACAAGGTCAAGGTGGTCCATTGAATTCAACAATGACTATGGTTATGCAGGTTTACAGACATGCATTTGGAAATGATAATTATGGATATTCAGCAGCACTTGCCATCGGATTGTTCTTACACATATTTGTTGTTGTTTTCATTGCAATTAAATTTGTAAAACCACACCAAGTTGATTAATTGAGGGGGGGATATTATGAATACAAATTTGTCTACTCGTAACAGTCCAGTTATTAAAAGTAAGAAACAAGGCTTTAAGATTGACATTGGAAAAATATTAATTTATGTAGGTCTATTCATTTTGGCTGTTGCTTGTTTTTTACCATTTTATATGATGATTATTAATGCAACTCATAGTAATGGAAGTATTGCACGAGGCCTTAATCTATTACCGGGAAGCAAGACATGGGAAAACTATCTGACTATGAGTAAGCGAGTTAATATATGGAGAGGATTTTTAAATAGTATATTAGTTTCAGGAATAGGTACTGCATTATTAGCTTATTTTGGAACTATGACATCATATGCTATATCTAAATTTAAATTTCCAGGCAACAAGCTGATATTTTGGATTATACTGTGTACAATGATGATACCACCTCAGTTGTCGGTTATTGGTTTTTATAATATAATTATGAAATTAGGCTGGATGAATAAATTAATAGCATTAATTATACCTATGGTAGGAAATGCTCAGTTTGTATTTTTTGTTAAGCAGTATCTAGATGCAAACTTGCCTAAATCCATACTTGAATCGGCAAGAATAGATGGGGCATCTGAAGTTAGAATATATAATAAAATTGTTTTGCCTTTGGCAAGTCCTGCAATTGCAACAATGGGAATGTTTGCTTTTATATTCCAGTGGAATCAATTGTTAATTCCGCAGATTGTTTTAAGAAAAGACTCTGTTAAAACTGTTCCTATTTTAGTTGCAAATGCAAGGGGAATATATAAATCTGATGTTGCTGCTGCATATATGGCGGTTGCTCTTTCAGTTCTGCCTGTAATAATTGTATTTTTAATGTTTTCTAAACGTATAATAGGAGGAGTTACAGCTGGAGCAGTTAAAGGATAAGCTTTATATAATAATCTAATATTTTAAAATTTAAAGGTAGAGGAAAACCCTCTACCTTTAAATTTTAAGTAAGAAATTTTAATTAATTTTAATCAAGTTTTATTAAAAACTATTTTACTGTATTGCCCATCTTATTAAAGGCAGATCAAATCGATTTAATAAATCAGGATGATTTGGTATTACCCTAAAGGTGTAACCATATTCCCCACCTTCAAAAAGAGTTATATTTGTAGTATACCTGTAAGTGTTGTCAGATATTTTTTCTTCTAACTGCATATCAACTATATGTGGATTTTCTATTGTATTATCATTACCCACATCTCCATAGTAAATTTGAACCTTAACGCTTGATGGCTCAATATTTCCAAGTCGTACTGATGCGTATATAGGTATTGACTCTCCTGATATAAAGTTTTTGTTGTTTAGCTGGGTAATTTGTTTATCAGGAATGATATCTACCTGTGGCCACTCTTTCTCAATATGTTTTTTCCAGTTAGATAATTCAGATGCAAGTTTAAAATTATTTAAAGTTTGTTTTTCAACTCTGTCCATTAAAGGAATATAATACTTGTTTGTGTAGTCTTGAACCATTCTATGAGTGCTAAATAAGCTTGTATTTGATTTTATAGATTCCTTCATAATTTCAACCCATTTTTCAGGTACACCTTTTTCATTTCTATCAAAGAAAGTAGGAATAATTTGTTTTTCAAGTATGTCATAAATTGATTCACTATCTGCATTATCCTGATGGTATTCATTGTCGTAAATAGTTTCATCTCCAATAGCCCAACCGTTTTTACCATTGTAGCCTTCACACCACCAGCCATCTAAAACGCTGAAATTAATAATTCCGTTAATACAAACTTTCTGACCACTTGTTCCACTAGCCTCTAGAGGTCTGCGTGGATTATTAAGCCATATATCCACTCCTTGCACTAAGTTGCGGGCAAGTGTCATGTTATAGTTTTCAACTAAAACAACTTTTCCATGAAAGCCTTCTTGTTTTGCAATATCATTAATATGTTTAATTATTTCATGTGCTGGTGCATCAGCAGGGTGAGCTTTTCCAGCAAATATAATTTGAACTGGTCTTTCAGGGTCGTTAAGTATTTTTTGAATTCTGGCTACATCCCTGAATATTAAATTTGCCCTTTTATAAGTTGCAAATCTTCTGGCAAATCCAATTGTCAGTGCATTAGAATCAAGGAGAGTATCCACTTCCTTAATTCTTTCTATAGATTCATTGTTGGCTATCCTTTGCTCTTTAAGTTTTTCACGAACAAATCCAATCATTTTTGTTTTTAATACACAGTGAGACTTCCATAAGTCTTCTGCAGGGATATCATCAACTTTGTCCCACACATTCTTTTCATAAAGTTTCTCCTGCCAATCCCTGTCAAGGTATTTGTCATATAAGTATTTAATTGTTGGAGACAACCAAGTAAGAGTATGAATACCGTTAGTAATGTGACCTATAGGAATTTCATCTTCTGGAATTTCTGGCCATACGTTTTTAAAAATATTACGGGATACTGCGCCATGAAGTTCACTAACTCCATTTCTTTGCCCTGAAAGATTTAGAGCTAAAACTGTCATATTAAAGTTTTGATGGTCACCAATTTTTAATCCTAAGTCTAAAAACTCATGCCTACTTATTCCTAGAGAAGGCCAGTAATGATTAAAATACCTGTCAATCATCTCCAAAGGGAAAACATCGTTTCCAGCAGGTACAGGTGTATGAGTGGTGAACACAACTGAAGATGATACAACTTCTTTAGCTTCATCAAACCGAAGATTTTGGTTTTGAACAAGTTTTCTAATGAGTTCAAGACCTAAAAAGGCTGAATGGCCTTCATTCATATGGTAAACAGTAGGTTTGATTCCTAAAGTGTCAAGAACCTTAGAACCACCAATGCCAAGGAAAATTTCTTGTTGAATTCTGGTTTCTTGGTCACCGCCATATAATCTTGCAGTAAGTCCTCTGTCATTTTCATTATTGTGTTCGTGATCTGTATCCATTAAATATAATTTTACACGACCAATTTGAACATACCAAATTTTAGCAAAGACTATGCGACCAGGCAATTCAACCTCTATGGTAATTTGACTGCCATTTTGGTCTAAAGCTGGTCTGATAGGCAAATTAGATGTGTTAAGGTCAGTAAAAATTGTCTCTTGCCATCCATCAGCATTAATATGCTGGCTAAAGTATCCTTGTTTATAAAAAAGTCCAATTGCAGTAAATGGTATTCCTAAGTCACTGGCGGACTTACAGTGATCTCCTGATAAAACCCCTAATCCACCTGAGTAAATAGGGAGTACTTCATTTAAACCGTATTCAGCAGAAAAGTATGCAACCATGTGATTCTTTTTATCTGGAAAGTTTCTGCTAAACCATGTATCGGTTTCATTCATGTAGGCTTCGTATTTTTCAACTACGCCTCTGTACCTACTCATATAGTCTGGATCGTTAACTTTTGCTTCTAATTTTTTTTGACTTACTTCTTTGAGAAATCTAACAGGATTCTTTCCAAGTTTTTCCCAAAGAGCAAGGTCAATTTCTCTGTAGAGGTCTATAGCATCAGAATTCCAAGACCACCACAAGTTATAAGCGATGTCTTTTAGTTTAGATAGTTCATTGGGGATAACAGCAGTTACAGTAATTTTTCCAAAAAGATACATAGGCACCCTCCATTTTAGTTTATGTTATATTATTATCCTCTTTAGAATAATAAATAACATAAATTTTTAAATATATTATATTTTTTAAATAGAACATTAAAACTGTGCTAAAAAATAATGTTTTAAATTTAATAATTTAATAATAATTTTGCTCCTCAAGAAATAAAAATAATAATAGAAAAGATTACCTAAACAACTTAATAAATATAATACCACATTTTTTTAAAATATGATAGGGGTTTTTATAAAAAAATAAAACTTTTTAAAAACAAAAATTTAAAAAGCTAAGTTTTACTTAAGGGAGCATAATTTAAATTAGCTTTTTTTATACATTAAAAAACCATAGTTTGTATCTTTTATTTTACAACCACCACCTTTTGAGAGCATATAAATAAAAAGAATTATATCACCTATGGAACTTGCCACATTAAATATCGTACAAAATATAAAATAGTGATAGTTTTCTTTAAAAATATAAGATAAAATTAGAAATAAAACTGTTAAAAACAATAATGGTAAAAACATGATTACAAACATTTCTAAAACCCCATATGTATTACCTGAAGTATCTATAGTATATATATTAAGATGCTTAAAACCAAATTTAAGCTTAGCACCAAAAAATTTATATGCAATACCATGTATAAGTTCATGTAAAACAATTGTAACTACAAAAAAAGAGAAAATTAAAAACAAAAAATTGATATTTAAAATACAGTTTGAAAAATTTAAATCGTTTATTATAAAAAAGGCAGTTACTGCTAAGATAAAAACCAATAAAGATATTAAATTTATTATAAGGGAATTTGTTTTATTCAATTTAAACTCTCCAATTTTAGTCAATCCAGCACCTCGTTTTATTAATAATTAGCAAATTTAATTAGCAAATTACAAATTTTATAATTCTCAAAAGAAACCAAATATATTCATAATTTGAAATCAAATTATCTGTGGTAAAATATAGATTTAAAAATATTTTTTGGCGCTAATTGAAATAGAAATGAATATTTGATAATACAAATATAGAAGTAAAAGCTAATAAAACAATAAATTACAACTGTTAAAAAATTTTATCATGTAAAAAATATAAGTATGTTGAAAAGATTTATAATTTACGGTGTAATTGGATGGAGTATAGAAATAGTGTGGACAGGTTTGCATTCCTTGATTTTTGGGGATATAGTAATGCAAGCTTATACAAACTTATGGATGTTTTTTATATACGGATGTGCAATTTTTCTTGAACCCTTACATGATATTATGAAAAAGTGGAGGTGGGTATTTAGAGGAGTTTTATGGGTTATTATAATTTGGGGGATAGAGTATACCAGCGGAACAATTTTACTTAATTTGTTGGGACACTATCCATGGTACTACTCAGGTAAATTTGCTATTGACAATTTGGTCAGGATAGATTATGGACCAGCTTGGTTTGTGGCAGGATTAATATTTGAGCGTGTTCATAAAACTTTAGATATATATAACATTGCCTGACATAGATATATTTATATGAGTATTTATATAAGAAGGGGCTATGCAAAAACCCCTTCCTTCTTTCAAAAATATTAAAAACTTATGTAAATTGAGTTTTAATTAGTTATAATAAAAAATATATTTTTATAATTTATGAATAAGGGCTTGGATTTTTTGATAATTTAAGGTATAATTAAAACTAGGTCTAATAAATTTATTATATATACAATAATTCTTTAAATTTTAGATATAATAAGTCTTCAAACTTTTCAATGTAGAATCTTTTCTTGGTCATTTTGCTAATTTTAAAGGGGTGATGTCATGAATAATAAAAAGGAAGCACTAGGCTCAGTGAATGAAGGTATGAGGAGTTTAGTTGACATTATATCATCTAAGTTGACATCGGGGCAAAGTCAGGGAAAAGAACTATTTTCTAGTTTGTCTAAAAATTTAAAAGGCAGTATTAAGGACAGTATTTATGATACGTCTGAAAAAGCTGCTGATTTCATTAATTCGCTAAAGAAGGATAAAATAAGAAGTTTAGAAAAGCTTTTAAATCTTGACAAAAAAGATCTTATGGCATCTAACAAGAAAAGCTTTATATACAGTAATGAAGCAGGTAAAATGGTAATTGTAGAAAAGGACATATGGGGTGATCCTTGTACAGTTACTGTGAAAGATTCTAATAAAGTCCAATTAAAAATGGTGAAATTTTTTAAAAACCGTCCGTTTTTGTTCCCACCATTTAGCGAGAAGAAAATAAATGGCGAAATTATTTTCATGGCAGAAAAAGAAATTTGGTATAGGGACAGAGATAATGTTACAATTGTTTTGTTTGACGACGAAACCCCTGATTTATTAAATATTAGTCTCAAAGAAGCGCAGAATATTAAAGAAAAAGATGTTTTAAACTATATTGAAAAGAGGAAGAAGCTTTATATTGATGATAAGCTTAGAAACTTGCTTTTAGATGAAAGACAAATTGATATAAATGATATTTATGAGATATCTTCTAGTTATGCCATTTATAAAAATGCAGATGGCTATTATACAGTACTTTTATTTGATGAATTCAAGACATTATATAAGGAACTTGTTTTAAGAAAGGTGCCTAGATTAAGTGAAAGGGCAATGGCTCTGATTTTTTCAAAAGATATAGTGGAATATATTATTTCAAAAGGTTATGATTTTGAGAGTTTTAAACAGTCTGATGACCATATAGAATACTGGCAAGAGATTGGAAATAATAGAGTTTGTGTTATGAGAGTTAAAATTTAAAATTTAAAATAAAAGCTAGTTGCTTTGTTAGACAGAGGTTGTTATATAAAACCTCTGCTTTTTATTTAATATAAACATTTCCATAGTAGATTGAAAATTGAAATTCTTATTCGTAATTATTTACATAAAAACTCGTAAATATATCAGTTGAACTTTATATTTTTTTTTAGTAGAATGTATATAAAGTTATATTCGGTGAGGAGAGATGAGAAAGATGAGTAAAAAAGATGTGAGAAAAGTATTTTTAAGCGAGGACGACATTCCTAAGAGATGGTACAATGTATTAGCAGACATGCCTAACAAACCAGAACCTTATTTCAGTTCACAGACAAACAAAATGGCGACTCCAGACGAGCTTCAAGCAATTTTCCCAATGGAATTAATTAAACAGGAGACTTCTGATGAGAGATGGATAGACATTCCTGATGAAGTAAGGGAGATGTATAAGCAGTGGAGACCAAGCCCACTTTATAGGGCTGTGGGATTAGAGAAACTTCTTGATACACCAGCTAGAATTTATTATAAATATGAAGGAGTAAATGCTACTGGAAGTCATAAACTTAATACTGCTATACCACAAGCTTATTACAATAAGATGGCTGGCATAAAAAAGCTTTCAACTGAAACTGGTGCTGGTCAATGGGGAAGTGCATTAAGCCTTGCATGTAATCATTTTGGGTTAGAATGTGAAGTGTATATGGTTAAAGTAAGTTATGGACAAAAGCCATATAGACGTTCATTTATGAAGGCATTTGGTGCTAATGTAATACCTAGTCCAAGTAATTTAACTGAGTGTGGAAGGTCTATATTAGAAAAGGATTCGGATTCTACAGGTAGTTTAGGTATAGCAATAAGTGAAGCTGTTGAAGTTGCAGCCACAAATGCTGATACCAATTATGCACTAGGAAGCGTTTTAAATCATGTATGTTTGCATCAGACCATTATTGGGCTTGAGGCTAAAAAGCAACTTGAGGTGCTGGATGAATATCCGGATGTTGTTGTTGCTTGTTGTGGTGGAGGAAGTAATTTTGGAGGAATTGGTTTTCCATTTGTAAAGGACAAGTTAGACGGAACCAATATTAGATTAATTGCTGTAGAGCCTACAGCTTGCCCTACACTTACAAAAGGTGTTTTTGCCTATGATTACGGAGATACTGCAAAGGTTGGTCCAATTGCTAAGATGTATACATTAGGGCATGATTTTGTTCCAGCTGGTATTCATGCAGGAGGACTTAGATATCATGGTGCATCTCCAATTATAAGTCAGCTTTACCATGATGGAATTATTGAAGCACAAGCTGTTCCACAAAGAGATGTTTTTGATGCAGCACTTAAATTTGCAAAGACAGAGGGTATAATACCTGCTCCTGAGTCAGCACATGCTATAAGGGGTGCAATTAATGAGGCGTTAAAGTGTAAGGAGTCAGGTGAGTCAAAAGTTATTTTATTTAATTTAAGCGGACATGGATATTTTGATATGGCTGCATACGACAATTATTTAAATGAAAAGCTTGTAGATATTGAATATTCAGATGATTTGATAAAGGAAAGTATAAAGAATCTACCTGATATTAAATAATAAGTTTAGAAGATATATAAAAAACCCGTTCTGGAAACAGGACGGGTTTTTTAATTTTTGTTATCAAATGGGTGCTTAATTAATGTTAATGATGATGCCGTATTGAGTGTAGATAGCAGAAGTGTAAAATTTCAAAAGAGCGACTATGGAAATCAAATCTTTTAGCATGGAAAGTACATACAATATGTTTGAAATATTGAATGCTACACCGAATGGAAGGATAAAGCTAAGATGTGCCAAAATATTGGCGGTATTTTGTTTTGTATTGCTATTAAATGTTTTATTTTTTGGATTTTTAATTATAATGCTTAAATGTTTTGGATATGAAATTCAAAATCTGAACGCTCCTTTATATATGTTGAAGGGTTTTGAAAAAACTGCTTCCAGTATGACAATTGGTAAGTTCTTTATGTATTCTGTTTTAGCCTAGGTTGTATTGTCTCTTATTTGGGCTGCCGTTATGATGTTTTTTTCCAAGATTACAGACAGTTTTATAGCGAGTATAGTTATGGGCGTTATTTGTATTTTAGCAAGCAGTTATTTTGAAATTAATTATTTTTTGAAAAATATAGGTTGGATTAGAGATTTTAGAGATTATTCTCTTCAAGAATTGAGTTTTATTAAGTATCAGAAAGCATTTAGTCCCATGGCTTATTTAAACCCGGCTTATTACTTTGAAATGCCAAGATATGGGGAGATAGCCGGACATCTTCTTAAAATTTACTATTTTCCTATAATTACATCAATAATTATTGTAATTATATTGGGAGCATATCTGATTTTAGGTGAAAAAAACATTTTAAACAGGAGAAGTAGAAAAGATGGAACTTTTAATAAAGGAATTTAGAAAAAATTTAAACGGCAAAATGATTTTTTTCCTTATTGCCATGTTTTTTGTTTGCCTTTGTATTTCTATTTGTTATGTAAAATGATATATGCTGTTGTAAGCAGTTCAGCGTTCAGCCTTATGTTTTCATTCTGTAATTTATATATTTATGACAAAGTATACGTGCTGCCGCAAAAGGGAGCACCTGTATACAATATTTCTTTATTTTCAAATGTATCCGCTTCTTTAACACTGTTACAGTATTTTTGGCTGAATGCAGCAGTTCGAATATTATTAATATCATTGCTGTGTGTGCTGGTTGTGCTTG
>JAAYTS010000013.1 GCA_012517995.1 Clostridium sp. | reverse complement strand
TACACAAATAGGTGGCTGTAAATCCGTTGGAAAACCTGGATATGGAAGAGTTTTTATATTTGCCCTTCGGATATCAGGAGTGCCCTTGACTCTTATCCAGTCCTCGCCTTCTATAACTTCAACATTCATTTCTATAAGCTTTGCACTTAATGATTCCATGTGCTTAGGAATTATATTTTTGACAGTTACATCACCTTTTGTAGCTGCTGCTGCTATCATAAAGGTGCCTGCTTCTATTTGATCCGGGATTATAGAGTGAATAGCCTTACCAGAAAAATTGGAGACTCCCTTAATCTTTATAACATCTGTCCCTGCTCCCTTTACATTTGCTCCCATTGCATTTAGGAAATTGGCTACATCTACAACATGAGGCTCCTTTGCTGCATTCTCAATTGTTGTAATTCCTTCTGCCTTAACTGCTGCCAGCATAATGTTTATGGTAGCTCCCACACTGACAACGTCCATATAAATCTGAGCCCCTACAAGTTTTTTGGCTTCTGCCTTTATTATCCCATGATTTATTTCCACTCTTGCTCCAAGGGCTTCAAAACCCTTTATATGCTGGTCTATTGGTCTAAAGCCAAAATCACATCCACCTGGAAGTGCCACCTCAGCTTTTTTAAACCGTCCCAAAAGGGCTCCTAATAAATAATATGAACCTCTAAGGCATTTTACCATATCATATGTAGCTGCACCAGATTTTATATTTTTGCAATTTATAGTAACAGTTCCTTCACCGCTGCAACTTACTTCAGAACCTAAATTTTTCAATATATCAATTAATACTTTTACATCTTTAATATCTGGAATATTTTCAATGGTGCATGGGCCATCTACCAATACAGCTGCTGGAATCACTGCAACAGCAGAATTTTTAGCTCCACTTATACTTACCTCACCCTTTAAAGGTATTCCGCCCTCTATAACTAGTTTTTCCATCGTAACGCCCCCAACTATCTAAATATATGCTAACTTTACATCCTTCCACCACTACTGTGTATTTACTTTTTCTCCATCATAGACCCTAAAAAACATCTCTTCTTCCTGAGAAGTTCTGATACGCCATACTGGTATATCTTCTAGCTCCCCTTTTCCATTTTGAACAACACTTTCTTTAAAACCTAAATCAATTGCTACTATCTCAATATCCTTTATGCTGTCATGGTTCTTTATTAAAACCTGATGCGCTGTCAATATATCACTGCCTTGTATTATATCCTCTATTCTCCTATATCTGCACTCTAAATGTAAAACACCCTCTTTTGATGTACGTACAGAAATATAGTTTTCAAATATCCAAAATTCATTATATTTTTGCCTAAAGACATAATTCCCGTCTTCCATTTTATCAAATACAAACTGACTTATTGGTACGCCAGTTCCTTTAAACAGCTTTTTTATATTTCCAAGTACTTCCTCACTGCTTTTGTCTGCACTTATAATATATGACAAATTTTTGTTTTTGTAAATAAATTTATTGCCATCCTGAAAAATTATTTCTTTACCATCTTTTTCAATGAGTTCTTGTGGCATATACTCTTCTTTTGAATTTTCTTCTATTTCTAAAAAGTCTACTTCTAAAAAATTTTTAATAATTCTTTCATAATTTATATTATCATCACTATAAACTAATGTCCCTATTTTTTTATTATATAACGGGATTTCAGAATTTACAATAACCCCTCTATTTAAAAGAGCTTTTTTTGCATTCTCAATTGTATCTTGAGATATACCTTCTTGATTTGCTAATTTTATTATAACACCTGCAAGGAAAAGGTTCAGGATAAAAAATATTATTATTAAAATGCTTTTAGCTTTTGACCAATCCAAAACCCAAACACCTTCTTTACTTTTGTTTCATGGGAACAATATACCGCCTGTCATCAATGGTTTCTATCACCCAAGTTGGTAAAATACTCTCAGTATTTACACTGTACTTAATCTCATATGACACATTTTTATCCTTTATGGAAAATCCTCTGCTAGCCAGGTCTGTATATCGTTCAAATGTATCATCTAACAAATCACCAAAATTCATATTTAGCTCTAAAACATTGTTTCCAACTTCAAATTTTCTCAGCACCCATTCACAACTTAATACCCTCTTACTGTTTGCACTAATGTTAATTGCATGATTAAGCTTTTTACCTGAATTCTTTATAGGGTAGCCATTTACAACCACAGGCAAATTGTTGAATTTATAATCAAAATAAAATGTATAATACTCTCCCTCATCAACCATTTTGGCTAAATAAATATCAACATCTGAAATTAAGTTTTCCCGCACTTTTATAAATTCTAGCGCCTTTTTAAACGCCTCTATTTCATTTCCCTTATCTCTTTTACCAATTACAGACAGGTATTTGTACTCTAAAAGCCCGTCCTTGTAAATATTGTATCTGTTGCTAAAATTTTTAAACACTACTACATTTGACATATCCACACTTTGTATATAGCTGTCCTTTTCGTTTCCGATGATTTCCTCGGCAATTACATCAATATCTGTGCTGCTTTTAGAGTCTAAATCAGGCATATCATAGGGTATACTGCTTATAACATTATTAAAATTTCTGTACTTATTTCCCTTTGCCACAATAAGAACATCCGGCTTAAAATAAAAAGGAGATCTTTCTGTATTTCTAATTAATTCGCTTACAACTTCAAAGCTCTCTTTTCCCTCACCATACAACTCTTCAATAATCAAGTCATAATCTCCCCTGCTAAGACCTTTATCAAAAAAGCCCATTGTGTACAAATACACCTTTTCGCCAGTATATATATATATATTTACGTTGTTATTTATATTCTCTGCAGGCAAAATTGCCATTTTATATATTTTTTCTGCTTTAAGACCGCCAGATGCACCCACACCCAAAAATGCAGCAATTAAATTTGAGCTTATATCATTTTTAAATTCAATGATAACTGATTTTTTTTCAATTACTTCTTTCCACTGGCTTTCCAAAAATTCCCTTTCGCTTATTATTTTTTTGCTGGAAATTATATTTTTTAAATAGTACTTTGCATTCTTCCAAACTTCATCATAATGAGAATCGTCCTCATTTATTACCCAATGAGGATTCTCAAATCCGGCTGAAACCACTATTTTAAAAGGTCTAAAAAAATCTTCCATATCAATGGTAACCTGATTATTTTTAGCACTTATTATATTCCATAAAAAATTAGTAGGCATTCCCCTTCTCTGATAGTTCCAGAGGACACCTACTTGTATTATACTTGTTATCACTAAAATAACCAATATGTACTGTTTAACTTTTTCACTTTTAATTAAAAACATATAATATCACGGGCCTTTATGTACCAAATATTTTCATCAACATTTGGTTAATGTTAAAGAAACCTCTTTTCATTGAGTTTTTCACTTCGCTGTCAAGGAGGGTAACTGTAAAAGTATTAACTTGAGCATTTTCACCTAGTACCAGTTCTTCTCCACTATTTTTAAAAGCTGCAATTCTTATTCTGTTAGCTCCCACATTGGGCAGTTGAATTTCCTTTATAAAGAAACCTGAAAGTCCAATGTTCCATGAGCATTCACCTTCTGTATTTTCAAAAGGTTCAAAAGTTTCACTTTCTTCGTTGTACATGAACAATTTAACGGTAATACTCTCTGCCGTTGAATTTCCACAAACTATGTAGGATTTTCTAAAAGTTGACTCATCACCTTCTGGTCGTGTAATGGTTACTAAAAACTGTTCTGTATCTTCTGTTTCCTGATTTTTAAACAATGTATCATTTATCTCTTCCTGATTTATACCATCGTTTATTTCATTAGTGGCAGATACACCAACACCGTCATTTGCATATGTACTTAAACAACACCCCATTACAAGCATTGCAAATACAACAATTCCTATTAATCTTTTTAACATATCAACACCTCATAAACTTGGGTAATAAATTCTTAAATATTACCTCTAACCTCCATAAATAAATTATACTATAATTTTGTTACAGCTAAATTACATGACATTTAAAATTGAATTACATCAAGATTCACAGTTTATAGGAAGTTTAATTGTAAATTCAGTACCTTTTCCAATTTCACTTGTAACAGAAATTTCACCATTATGTGCTTCTATAATTTCTTTTGCTATTGCAAGACCAAGGCCTGTTCCTCCCATTTCTCTGGATCTGGCTTTATCTGTCCTGTAAAATCTTTCAAAAATCCTGGGAAGATCCTCTTTAGGAATCCCTATCCCAGAATCCTTTACTTTAACATATACGCTGCTGTACATCTTTCCAATGTAAATACTTATTTTTCCATCTTTAGGCGTATATTTCATTGCATTTGAAAGTATATTTATTAATACCTGTTCAATTCTGTCCCTATCTGCTTTTACATCCTCTACCTCCCCTATTTTAAAACATTCTAATATTTGATTCTTTTCATCTGCTGAAATTTTCAACTTCTGCATACACTCTTTTACAAGTTTCTCTAAAGAGAACTTTGTAATATTCCATTTCATTTGATTATTGTCCAATCTTGAAAGCTGTAATAAGTCTTTAACCAGTCTTGTCATTCTGTCAGATTCTGAATTAATAACATTTAAAAACTTTCTTGCTGTCTCTTCATCTTCTAAAGCACCCTCTAATAATGTCTCTGAATAACTTTTAATTGATGTTAAAGGAGTTCTTAATTCATGGGATACATTTGCAACAAATTCACGTCTCATCTCATCTAGTTTCTGCTGTTCTGTTACATCATGAAAAACTGCAATAACACCGTCTGCCTTTTTGTTTTTGTCTGTAAAAATGGCAAAATACACCTTTACATATTTGTTCCCTATGGTGGTGTTTACTTCTTTTGTCTTATAAGTTTCAAGATAGGATATTTCCTCAATTGAAACACCTAAATCATACTGTTTTGAAAATTCATTAAAATTCATATTGCACTCTTTTATTCCAAGCATCAATTTTAAAACAGGATTAATATGGATAACTTCCCCTTTAAGATTAAATGCAATTATCCCATCTGTCATGTAGTTTAAAATGGTTTCAATTTTGTTCTTTTCTCTTGAAACTTCATTTAAATTCTTTTTAAGTTCACTTGCCATATAGTTAAATGCTTTTGTAAGCTTGCCTATTTCATCCTTTGATTTTACCTCTAGCACCCTTCCAAAGTCCCCAGAAGCAATTTTCCTGGCTCTGTGCATAAGATTTACTATAGGGACTGTTATTGTCTTAGAAAGGACATATCCAAAGAGCAGTGACAGTACAATGGCAATTAAAAAGCTCAGTCGTATCATTTTATTAAACTCTTCCATAAGACCTGCCCATTCTTCCCTATCATATCTAAAGTAAAAAATCAAAGGAGTGTTCTCAATTGGTCTGGCATAATCAAAATACTCCTTATTTCCGCTTATAAAAAGAGACTCGCTATCTCCAATTTCACCTGCCAAAGCTGCCAAATAGTTTTTTGACTTTTGTATTTCCAAACTCAAACTATCCCAGTCCTGAGAAAATGACCTTTCATCTGAGAACTTAACTTCATTTGTCCTTCCATCAAGTATGGTAAATGTCTTATGGTCATTTAAATAAAAGTCCAGCATGGCATTTGCTTTGTTGCTGGAATAGTGCCTTACTATTCTCTCTATATCTTCTTCTGTAGCATCTTCTCCAGGATTTAAAAACCCTCTTTCAAATCCTCTTTCTAACCCCTGTTCAAAGGTGTCATAATAGAAAGATTCCACAAAAAGATTTAAAGATACTGCCGCTGTCGCCATAAGGACAAATGCTATAAGTATGAAAAT
>JAAYTS010000283.1 GCA_012517995.1 Clostridium sp. | reverse complement strand
TTTATAAAATGAAAGTGAATCTGTCTACTCGACCTAAGCCCTCGATATGTGTACGTGGAAACATATCGAGGGTATATTTTTGTGCAAAATTTGAGCTAGAATATGGGTAGGGTTGAGTTGACAGATTAGATATATCTATAGAGTTGAGGAGACAGTATAGATGTAAATAATTCAATTGATTATAGACTTTGCTATATAGACAATGCTATAATATTAATATAGGAGCGTGATAAAATGATAATTTCTGAAACGATTAAGGCTATAAGAAATGAGCTCAAGATGACTCAAACAGATTTTGCTGAAGCAGTGCATGTTAGCTTTTCAACAGTTAATAGATGGGAAAATAATAAAGTTGTACCTAATAGAATGGCGCGTGCTTTAATTATAGATTTTTGTGAAAAGAATGGTGTAAGTGAATTACTTATAAAAGCGTTAAAAGAATATAAATAGATGGATGGTGACAACATGGAAAAATCAATTTTAGAGAGGTTTGGTTTTAAATATAATAAAAGGAGCGTCCATACAGGTCGGACTATAATGTTGGAAGAGTTATCAAATCTCCTTGAAGCTGTTCCAGATGCGATTGTATATGATGATTATATTAAAGCTATTATAGATCAAAATTGCCTTTTGAAGAGATCATCTTCTTCCCGGACAATAACAGCTAATTTTTTAACGGAATTATACTCTCTTGATCCTACAATATCGATTTTCAGGAATTTATTATTTTTCTGGAATCGTGATGAAGAAGGAAGACCACTATTAGCAATGCTTTGTGCATTTTGTAGAGACAGAGTTCTAAACTACTCTTTCAAAGCAATTAAATCACTAGAACATAATGCCGAAGTCAAAAAAAAGTCTATAGAAGAGTTGATTGATGAGATGGAGCCGAATCGATTTAGTGAATCTACACTACAATCAATGGCTCGTAATATTTTGTCTAGCTGGACAAAAAGCGGTCACCTAAAGGGGAGACGTGATAAAGTCAGAGTTCAAGCGAAAGCTACACCTGCTACTGTGGCATATGCTATATTCCTTGGATATTTAGAGGGGCAGCGAGGTCCAGCTCTTTTTGAAACAACGTATATGGAGATAAATGATTGTTCTAAGGAAATGGCAATAGAACTTGCTGAAAATGCTTCAGCTCGTGGATGGATATTTTTTAAGCGAATTGGTAATGTGATGGAGATTTCACTTCCAAACCTTATTACTAAGGAGGAGGCAGATTTAATTTATGAGCAAAATTGATGTACTATTAAAGAATTACGAAAAAACTATTTCGATTCCTTGGAGAGATCTTGCTGCAGCTCAAAGAGTAATTTTTGCAGTTTACCAGGAATCTGATGAGCGTAGACTTAAGGCTAAGATTACAGAATTTGAATTAGCTACAAGAAATTTAAATCATGGGTGGGTAGAATTTAACTTAACAGATACATTTTCAGAGTGGATGCATAGTCAACGTTATGCAAAGAGTTATTATAAAAATCCAAAACTATTGTCTAATATTATTCATAAATATAGCGACTATATAGAAGAAAAATTCAGAAGGTTTATTGACAGTGAAAATATTACTGATGAAGATGTAGTTGCACTTTCAGGTGTTGGTTCTATCTTTGGATTTATAAAGGTTAGAGATTTAGTTGATAGGTTATCACCAATGGTGAAAGGAAGGCTTCTGGTGTTCTTCCCAGGAAGTTATGAAAATAATAATTATCGGTTACTTGATGGGTATGATGGTTGGAATTATCATGCACTACCTATTACATGTAATAAAATAATCTAAGGGGGATTTATATGCTGAATAAAGATGTATATTTGATTAATCCATTAGAACGTAAACTTGTTAATGAAGGCGTTGCAAGCGTTAATGATAGGAATCTTAATGTGCTTCGTTATGAAGTAGAGACTTTTGTTTGTGATGGGCAATATGAAAAAGGGATGGAACATATTCTTGAAGTTTATTTAAGAAACTTGGGACACGAACAACAACCAGCAGTTTGGGTTAGTGGCTTTTTTGGTTCTGGTAAATCACACTTAGTAAAAATGTTAGGTGCTTTTTGGCAGGATGTCGAGTTTCAAGATGGTGCAAGAGCTAGATCATTAGCAGATTTACCTGATAGTATAAAAGTTCTCCTTCATGAATTAAGTACTCAAGCTAAAAGATATGGTGGTTTGCATGCAGCCATGGGTACATTGAGTGCTGGTGCTAGTGGAAGTGTTAGGTTGGCTTTACTGAGAATAATATATAAATCTGCTGGGTTACCAGAAAATTATGCAAATGCATCCTTTGTTATGTGGCTGAAGTCTGAGAAAATTTATGACCAAGTTAAAGAGAAGGTAGAAGCTAAAGGATATGATTGGAATGAAGAACTAGATAACCTTTATGTGGCAGAAGGGCTGCATGAAAGCTTGTCAGAAGTAAAACCTAACCTATTCCCTACTCCAGAAAGCTGTGTTGAAACCTTAAATAATAGATTTCCGAATAAGTCAGATGTCACAAGCGATGAAATGATTAAATCAATTAAAGATGCACTATCAAAAGGTGGCCAAATGCCATTGACCTTAGTTGTATTAGATGAAGTTGAACAATATATTGGCGACAGTACTCAAAGGGCAATGGATGTGCAAGAGGTTGTTGAAGCATGTAGTAAGCAAATCGGAAGCAAACTGCTATTTATTGGAACTGGGCAAACAGCTGTAACAGGAACAGCATTATTAAAAAAATTAGAAGGACGATTTACTGTTAGAATAGAATTATCTGATACTGATGTCGATGCGGTTGTAAGAAAAGTGATTTTAGCTAAGAAGCCAGACAAAGTGCAAGAGATAAGAAAAATTATGGAGAAAAATATTGGTGAAATATCTAGACATTTAACTGCAACTAGTATTGGGCATAATCAAAGGGATGTAGAATACTTCACTCAAGATTATCCAATTTTACCAGTTAGAAGAAGGTTTTGGGAAAACACATTAAGAGTACTAGATCAAACAGGTACGGATAGCCAGTTAAGGAATCAGCTAAGCATGGTTCATAAAGCTACCCAATCGAATATAAACGAGCCATTAGGAAATGTGATTCCTGCGGATTATTTATACTACGATTTGGCAGATAAAATGCTTCATGCTAGAGTTTTACCAAGAAAAGTACATGAGAAAACTATGCTGTGGTACACGCAAGGAGATGATGAGAGGCTAGTTTCTAGAGCCTGTGGGCTGATTTTCTTAATTAATAAATTAGCTGGAACTAATAATGAGATTGGAATAAAGTCGAATATAGACACTTTGGCAGATCTTATGGTTACAGATTTATCTAGTGGGAGCTCACAGCTTAGAAGTAGGCTTGGTGATTTATTAGATGATTGCGAGCTGCTTATGAAGGTAGATGATGAGTACAGAATACAGACTGAGGAGAATTTAGCTTGGTTGGATGATTATGCGAGTAATCAAAATGTTCTTCGAAATGAAATGCATCGTGTAAATGCTGAAAGAGAAGATAGAATCAAAAAGAAATTTGTTGAAACAGTAGGGAAATCAACAATTATGCATGGACAGTCAAAGGTAGTTAGAGATATCAATTTCTTCTTTGGCACAACATTACCAGCAGATGCTAATAAGAATGTATATGTATGGGTTAGAAATGAATGGAGTACAGATGAAGATTCAGTAAGGATTGATGCAAGACAAGCAGGAAATCAATCACCTACAATTTTCGTATTTATCCCAAAGAGAGCGGAGATTGCAAATTATCTAGTGGAGTCAAAAGCTTCTACTGCTACTCTAAGCAAAAAGGGTTCACCGGCTCCTGTAACCCCTGAGGGCAAAGAGGCTATGGCGGCCATGGAGACGATTAAAAACAATGCTGAAAGAAATATTGATGAATTGTTAAGAGAGGCTTTATCTGAAGCTAAGGTCTTCCAAGCGGGGGGAAATGAGATTATTGAAGCAAACCTAAAGGACGCCATATCATCTGCTGCTAAAAACTCAATTCATAGGCTTTTTCAAGAGTTTGATATAGCAGATAATCCTAATTGGAATAAAGTCTTTTCAAAAGCTAAAGAAGGTGCACCTGATTCACTTAAATATGTAGGTTTTAATGGAGATGTATCTGAACATGCTGTATGTAAAAAAGTTATGAATTATATAGGCAGCGGGAAAAAAGGAACAGATATCAGAAGGGAATTCGAAAATGCACCTTACGGTTGGTCTGGAGATGCTATAGATGGGTCGTTACTTGGTTTAATGGTTGCAGGGTTGATTCGATGTTTGGACGAATCTGGGAATATAGTTAATCCAAAAGATATTGAAAGAAAACAAATTGGTAAGATGACCTTTAAAATAGAATCTGTGACAATCTCTACGATACAAAGAATCCAGATTAGGAAGTTGTATCAAAAAGCAGGTATTAAGGCTGATGCAGGCAACGAGTCTTTAAAAGCTGAAGATTTCATTAATTATATGTTAGAGCTTGCAGAAGATGCTGGAGGAGTAGAACCTAGACCTGAAAAGCCAGATACGTCGCTAATTAATGAGCTTAAATATCAGACAGGTAATGAACAGTTATTATCGATTTATGAAAATAGAAATAAACTAGAAACGCTTATTGAAGAGTGGTCTAAGTTGAAGTTGAACATTGAAAGTAGGATTATCAATTGGAATAAATTAGAACAGATGATATCTCTTGTTTCTAATGAAGATGCTATTAGTGATATTAAGAAACAAGTACAATCCATAAAAGAAGAACGTCAACTTCTTCATGAGCCTGATATGATAGTACCACTATTAAAGTCTTTAGAAAATATATTAAGAACTACAATAAATGAGAAGTATTCAAAATATTCAAGTGTTTATGACTATTTAAATAAAAAGCTAAATAGTAACGAAGCTTGGAGTAGATTAAGTGAAGAGAAGCGAACTAGTATATTAAAACAAAGCGGGCTCTCGAAAATTCAGCCAATTGCTTTAGGAACATATGAGGAATTATTGAGTGCTTTAAGGCAGTACCCATTAAGATCATGGACTGACAAAGAAGCGGCATTACAAGCCCAATTTAATATGGCTACCGAGATGGCCGCAAAAGAACTCGAACCAAAGTTGCAAATGGTTGAGATACCCAAACGCACACTTAAATCAGAAGAAGAAATTAATCGTTGGATTGAAGAAATAAGAGTTCAGCTTAAAGAAAAATTAGTCGATGGACCAATAATTGTACGCTAATCAGGAGGTGAAATGATTGAAACCTTTATCGAAGGAGTTAAGAAATAAATTTGAAAGAACCATAGAGAATGCTAGGGAAATAGCAGAGGAAGCAGCAAAAATTGCTTTAGAACAACTTGGAGTAGGTGAAGCTTCACCATATAGTTATTTATCAGAAGATGAGAGAGCTTTGCGTAGAAGATTACGAGCGCATGGTCGAAATTTAGGTGACATTCGTGACTCTAAAACAGAAACCCAAGAAATTGATAGATTAGTTGAAGAAATTGCCTATGAACATTGGCATAGAATGCTTTTTGCAAGGTTTTTGGCAGAAAACGATTTGCTTATGTATTATGAAGATAATGACATTGAGAATGCAGTTCCAGTTACATTATCAGAGTGTGATGAATTGGCTGAAGAGCTAGGACTGAAAAATGGTTGGGAGATGGCGGCAAAACTTGCAACTAAAATGTTGCCGCAAATCTTTAAGATAAATTCACCAATATTTGAGATACAGTTTTCACCAGAGTATCAAAGGAAACTAGAGAATGTTGTAAGTAGTATATCTAAAGAAGTGTTTTTGGCAACCGATAGTTTAGGCTGGGTGTATCAATATTGGCAAAGTAGACAAAAAGAAACCATCAATAAATCTGGTGTAAAAATTGGTTCTCAAGAATTACCAGCTGTTACACAGCTTTTCACAGAAGATTATATGGTTCAATTTTTGTTAGATAATACAATTGGAGCATGGTGGGCAACACATTTACTTAGCAATGAATTTGTAAAAAAAGCAAGGACTGAACAAGAACTAAGAACTAGTGCAGCATTTAGCAATGTGCAATTAGATTATCTACGTTTCGTTAAGGATGAAAATGGTCAATGGGAAGTAGGATCAAAATCTGGCTATAATTGGCCAGATGATTTAACAAGCTTTAAAATGATTGAT